>JANYCO010000085.1 GCA_025360235.1 Cytophagales bacterium | reverse complement strand
TATGATTAAACTGTTTAGAGGTGAGGGTGTTTCTCTCCAGACTATCCGGGCAGCGGCTGTCAATGCTTCTAAGCTTTTCAATTCCAACCATCCTTTCGCGATCAAGCAGTTTGAAACCGATGGAAAAAATGTATTCGCCACTCTTGATGGTATCGGCGTTCAAGAACTGAATCGCAGCCAAATGGTCTTAGATACTTATGCGCGACCTTTCTTTAAAAAAATCGAGTTTGATAATCTTGAACCGTTACGGTATTGGCCTAATGGAAAATCTGGTCATATCGTGTTGGATCGCCAGCGTTCCTTCGGAAAACCGATCGATGCTAAATCCGGTATTCCTACATCTGTTTTAGCTGGCATGGCGCAAGCTGGTGAAACGGAAAAGAATATAGCAAGTTGGTATGAGGTAAGTGTCGAGGCTGTGAGAGAATCCATTGCATATGAAGCAACTCTCAAAGCGGCATGAAGTATTTCGTTGACAATAACATCCCACAAAAACTAGTAAATCTTCTAAGGGTACTGGATGTAGATGTTCGTCATTTGAAGGATGTATTCCCCGAAACTGCTACCGATGTACAATGGATTCCCCGAGCCGGCGCTGAAGATTGGGTTGTTGTAACCTCAGATAAAAACATTCGAACAAATCCCGCCGAATTGGAAGCGTTAAAAGAAAATAACGTGACTGTCTTGTTTATGAAAAAGACATTTGTTGATCGCAAGATGTGGGATCAGGCTGCCTGGACTATTAAGCATTGGCCCAAGATTGACGGGCAAGTTGAGCGACTAAAGCGAGGCACCCTCGCACAGGTTTCGGACAATGGATACTTAGAGATATTTTAATTGATTTCTATTGTCCTCTTCCTTGGCAAGGATGAGGTCAATTATGATCATAAAACGGCTGTCTGAAAAAATATAAAAATGCGGTAAGGATGTCCTTTACGGAAGGACTTCCTCAAAATACAACGAAGTCTCCTAACGAGTTGATCACTTCGGATTGGCTTTTAGGTAATCATTTGAGAATATATCTATCAACTTCTTAACATTCTCATTTATCGTCCAAATATTATTTGACCCAACACATCCAATATATGATTTATGCCATATTGTTCCCATTGGTATTGACAGATATACAGGAACGTGTTTGTTGCTATATCTCCAAACACCTGTGTAATCCTGAAAACTCATTTCTATATCATAGGCATATATACCGGTATCTTTTTGCTTGAATGTATGGATCGCTGTATAAAGACAAGGAACGGGTTGCGTAACATCCACAATTCTTATACCTGCGATACGTAAATTCAACTCCACAGCTTGCTGAATATCTTCACGGTGTAAGCCATCACTGTCTGCATCTACCTCAACATATTCCACCAGTGTAGCTATTTTGGGTACATTCTTCAGAATTTCAAAAGTATTTACTTTAAATGTGTGAATATGTCCTTTTTGCCCGGATGAAGCTGGAACAATTGATAGTGACAATAGTAATATTCCTGATATAGCCAATGAATTCATATCGGCTCTCCCTGCCCAAGTCAGTATTGGCGAATTAATTTGAATTTTCGCCAGATTCTTAATATGAATTATCATCTATATATTAAATGCATGTCTATTTTTTAATAGATTTAAGACTATATATAATGATAGTCAATATAAAGAATGATTCTAAAAGATAATATGACCAGGTTGTAATAATGCCGCCTTCATAATATATATGAAGGGGATAACCGTAATATTTAATAATTTTGACAATTATTCCTGTAATTACTACCACAGCATTTAACATTATTAAAAAAAATAAACTTATCGGTATAGTCAAATCATAATATGATTCCTCTAATCGCATCTTACCTATATGGGTTAATCGTTGAATATCTATAATCCTTGCAGATACAATCGGAAAAGCACCATATGTATTAGAAACTAATATTTTGATTGATACAGTATCTCTTTTATTTAATAATAATGGCATCAATTTAATTGAGTTGTTTTCTATCTCGCATTTTGGCTTTAAATCATCTGGATAAACTGAAGCAATTTCAGCACTTATAATAGTTACATTATTTTGAAAACTGATTTGTATCGGTTCAGTAAAATCTGATTCTATTATAGCTAAACGACCAGTATTTTGAAATTTTATTTCAATGACATAAATATCTGCAGCAATTTTATTTTTATATGTTATTTTATATTGATCTGAAATAAGTGTTGATTTTGGTAATAATGAAGTGTTGATCATATATTGAAATGATAAAGCTTTTTTAATGCGCAAGCCAGTAATTCTTAAAGTAGTTGCTGTTAATAAAACAGGAACAATTATTGCACGATATTCAATCCATATTTGCCTTATTATGTTAAACACAGTCAATCTCCCTATATGCTTTACCCCTTTAGTTTGAAAGCGTTTGGGGTGAGAATGCATCGTTTATCAATATATCTGCCAGTAAAATGTCATTTTGCTCATAGCAACTGCTATACCACTCATATTTGAACATGTAGATACGGAATCAGAATGAAAAATAAGCCCATGCAGGGAGCCTAAGTGACCGGAGATGGGCTTTGCAATTCCAGATCGGT
>JANYCO010000079.1 GCA_025360235.1 Cytophagales bacterium | reverse complement strand
CCAACCACATCCGGTTCGCCACCGGTTTTTTCCATTTCATTCAGCGACCAAAGTTTTGTTTTATCGGCATCAAGCTTTATTTGTACTTGCGTCCATTCAAGACCTTTATGGCGGTTCATATTTTTCTCAAAACGAGTCTGCAATGTTTTGAGAAGATCTTTAATTTGTTCGGAAGACAACTTTTTTTTCATATGATTTATTAATTAATAGAATTAATTTTCTGTCATCAGTAGTAAGGGATTGCGCTTCTTTAATTTTTGTATAAATAATAAAATGCTAATTCAAATGCTTTGTCAATTCTCTTTTACTTATATACCCCACGTTTGACCATGTTAGTTTTTTGTCTTTATATAAAAATAAAGTAGGAAGCGCTCTTATATTAAGTTCTGCCGCCAACGCCGGACTCTCATCAACATTAATCCGAATAATAACAACTTTGTCTTTCATTTCGGTTTTTAGTTCTTCCAGAAAAGGAGTCATCTTTTTGCAAGGACCACACCATTCTGCATAGAAATCTACCAATACAAGTTTATCAGTGATAAGTAGGGAATCGTATTGAGCTTTACTCATTTCTGTAGGTGTTACATTTTCATCCGTTGCTTCAGGAAATCCTTTATCGAGCCACTCGGTAATGCCTCCTTTTAATTCGTACACTTCAGTAAAACCTTTAGCGCGCATATTTTCCGCTGCAGATGAACTTCTTCCGCCACTCAGGCAATACACAAATACAGGTTTAGATTTGTCAAGCGTGGAAGTTGATTTTTCAAAATCATTACCATTCCAATCTATATTCATTGCATTTTGTAAATGTCCTTTTGAATATTCTTCAGGAGTTCTGACATCAATTAAAGTAGCAGTAGGGAGTTGTTTTATTTTTTCTGAGAACTCGGTGGGGTCTAATGTCTTTTTAGTTTCATTCACCTGCACATTTGAGCAGGTATAAAAAGATATCATTGTCAATAGAACAAACGGAATTAAAATAGTGTTTTGCATGGTCTTTAAAATTGACTACTAAACTACTCTTTTTTCTTGATATAAGAGTAGTTTAGTGCTGTGCAGCAAAAGGGACTTAATGATTGGTTATAAAGCCCATTCTGTTTGATATTTTTACAGCATTTAAAAGTTCTAAGGCTTCTTTATTTTGACATTCTATTGCTATGTCTAGTTTTTCTTTTCTGTTTATTCTGTAATTTATTAATTGTATCCCTATTACCCTTAGTTTTAAAATTGCTTTAGAGGTTACAAAATTGATGTATTGACCAATTTTAATTTCTCCTTCAGTAATGCTTCCGTTTAATATGAAATAATTAAGATCTACTATACTTGAAGTCTTCTGACAATAAAATTTTGCTGTAGTATTTTCCATAATAGTAGTCGTTAGAATTGTTTATTTTTTGTTCTTTTATATAGGATACGCTATAGATTATATCTGGTTTTCTTAGTAAACCACTTTCAGATAGGTATAATTACCAAGCTATATATTAAAGACTGCAAAGGCCAAGGATAGGTATTCGTCCCTTTTCTATAAATAGTTTGCATAGAAAAGGGTTATTGACAATAACTTAGTTATAGGATATTCTTTATTAGGAGAAAAATAAACCAAGTAAAACACGAATAAATATGAATCATACTACCAATAAAAAATAAAAGTATGAATAAGTATTTAATTATTTACGTGCTTACTAATTTAGGTTATTTTAGCTAAATCAGTTTTGAAACGAACAAGAATACTAATGCTGTTAAAGCAGGTAAAGCCTGAACAAAGAAAATTTTCCGTGAAGCAGTCAGAGCCCCATAAATTCCCGCTACTACAATACAGCCCAAAAAGAAAATTGAAATATTCATTTTCCATAATTCATCTGAGATAAAAAATGTCCAAATCAGCCCTGCCGCTAAGAATCCATTATACAAACCTTGATTAGCAGCAAGTGTCTTGGTAGGCTTAAATAATTCTGGGGCCAATGAGTTTTTAAATGTTTTCTTTCCTGCAGTTTCCCATGCAAACATTTCGATCCATAAAATGTATATATGTTCGATAGCTACAAGTCCTATTAAAATTTCTCCGAATAGTTTCATGATTTAGTTTTTATTAGTTTCCTGTTTATGCAAAATTATCTATCGTTGTTCATTTTAGTGAACTAATGCTAAAATAGGAAAGAATACGGCTTTAGCAAAATTCGAAATACTGTCTTATGGAAATAAGAAAGAAATAGGTTAATTTGGGACCATAAATTAGAAAATTAAAAATCATGAATAAAATTATTGCTTGTTTAATCGCTCTTTGTTTATTTCTGCCAGGCATAGGAAACAGTCAAAAATTAAGTCTTAAAGAATTAAACGAATTAATTTTTTCTGTTGGCAAAAGGGAAGATTGCAATCCATCCAAATCAGGAAGTTTTTACGACAATAAAATAATGTCCCCGAAATTGCAATCGATAGAACCTGATAGCAATTGCATGAAAAGATTTTCCAGAAGATCTATAAATATTGCAGCATCCATTGGAGCCATAACATTGTTAAATCAATATTCTTTTATAGAACCTAAAGCTAAAACTTCTGATTCTGCGAAACTGGCGTTGCTTTTTATACGCCAGGAAATTGACGAAAGATTGAATATGTCTTTGCTAAATATAACAAGTATACTTGCTGAAATTGATTGTGATGAGGAAAAGACAATAGAAATGAAAGGGCTTTTAGATCAAAAATTGGCAAGAAAAAATTCAAAATTAACAGTGGGTTCAATTATTATTGGAGGTGGTGTTGGAATTATCACTGCAACATTATCATTGGCTACTCCTGATAAAAATACATTAATACAATCTTTGGCAATAGGAGGGAGCTTTGTGTCCACGATGCTCGCCATCAGGCAATTGAGGATTGGGACTTCGGCCAATTTATCTCACAAAAGAAACTATATTCATGAAATGTGGACGGATACTGGCGTAGTGGAAATATATACTCCTGATATCACGCACTTCATAACTAAGAAATTTAAAATGAATGATACGTTGACGAATGGTAAGAAAATTGTTCAAAAGCGAATGACTGAATTTGGAATTTCGTTACCCACTGAAAAAATGAACGACAAAACTGTTTTAATAATGTCGCAAGGAGGAAATTATACTCCTGAAGATCTCCAGGTGCGAATCTCATTGCTTGGTATTGTAAAATCAGAAATTAATTTAATGAAATACGATTTGAAACGACTTCATCAGGAGATATTGATGAGGGTGGTGACGGAAGAATAGTATCTATTTTACAATACCAATATTTATCAAAGTCTTCTTCAC
>JANYCO010000059.1 GCA_025360235.1 Cytophagales bacterium | reverse complement strand
ATTATACAGGACAGGCTTTTGACATGGCTTTAATTAGTAAGGCCGCTCATAAGGTAGGGGCCAAAGCAGGCTTTGACCTTGCACATGCTATAGGTAATATTCCACTCGATTTGCATAAATGGAATGTGGATTTTGCTGTTTGGTGCACCTACAAATACTTAAACAGTGGACCTGGTGCCGTTGGTGGTGCTTTCGTTCATGAGAAACATGCCAGGAACAAAAACCTTCCTCGCCTTGCCGGATGGTGGGGACATGACGAAAAAGACCGGTTCCAGATGAAACCGAATTTTCGTCCAACTCCAACAGCTGAAGGTTGGCAACTCAGCAACGCACAAATTTTTAATATGATTGCTCATAAAGCATCTTTGGAAATTTTCGATGAGGTGGGGATGAAACCATTAGTCAAGAAAAGTCGCACGATGACTACTTTTCTTGAAGACCTTATAAAAACACAATGTCGAATAGAAACAGGTTATAAAATAAAATTCATAACCCCCGGAAGTATTGACGAACGAGGCTGTCAGCTTTCAATTTTAATTCTGAAAAACGGAGAAGAATTTTTTCGTAAAATAACAGAGGCAGGCTTTGCGGTAGATTGGCGGTCTCCAAATGTGATACGCGTGGCTCCGGTTCCTTTATACAATACCTTTGAGGAGATTTATGTATTTGCTGAATTCTTATCCAGGTACTGCATATATGTAAAGTAGTCCCCCCTCCTAGATCAAATCATTCGTGCATCTTGTCCAAAACAAAAGCCTTTCATAAAACACTTGTTTTGCTTCCCTGACAATAGCACCATAATTTGACAATACATACCGATAGGTAGTTTGGTATGTATTACCACTCAAGTTTTGTGCAAATAAAAGATCCAGCGTTGTAGCATTTCCGAAAATGTCTTTCAGGTCCTGCAGCCTTTTTTCATCTTTTACTCCAGGCCTGTTCATCAAAGGGTCTATATATTTCTTATAAATAATGATGGCCATATCGTTTATAGCCAAGCCCTTTTCAAGAAACAAATTGTCTTTTGACTGACTGTCCAATTCAAAAAAAGAACCGTCAAATACAACCGTCAGTATCCCATTATAATCAAACCTTGAATTGAAAAAATATTTTTCCGGAGACAGCATGGTGTATTTACCGAGAGTGCTATTCCCAATGCTTTTCAACCAATCTTCAAGGCTCAAGGGCTCATTTCTGTTGAGTGAAGGGTCTATCACCAGAAACTTCGTTTTACCCCCGTCATTTAATTTTACTATAGGGGCTGTATGGTAATTCCAGTTAACTATATTATCCTGTGATAGTTTATTTTTGTCTTCTACAAAAAGGGTTGTTGGATCTTCTTCATATAAGGAGGCGGGAGAAAACAGCCATATTTTGCGGTGTTCTACATCGAATTTTTTTTCGAGCATCAGAGACATTACATGACTTCTCTGCTGACAACCACCCTGAGGGAAATTAAATTCGATTTGAGAAAAATGAGAAATTTTGTCAAACGCATTTTTAATTACTGAATAATCATACTCTTTTTGTTCTACACCATCCTCTATCGGCAATTCTACTTCATATTTGAGCATTTAGTAAAGATAAGAATCTATTCGGATATATGACTATATTATCAAAAGAGTAAAAGTTAATCTGATAATACCCACATTCCAAACTCTGGCAAATGAAGATTCTATGAATTCATGATTGAACTATTCAATAGTTGTTTTATATTTACTCATGGGTTTAACAAGTATTCGATCAACTTTTAATTGAGATATGTTTGTCAGATATTTTTAACTACTATTAGAACAACACGTTATGAAATTAGAAGATTTTATTGCCAAAGTTACCGAAACAGAAGTGGTTTGGGTACTTGAAAAAGAAGAAGGTTATGCAACCGCGTCTTCCCTGGATTATGAAGATGATGAAGGAGATCCTGCAGAAGTCCTTTGTTTCTGGTCTGATAAAGCACTTGCCTCAATTTGTTCTAAAGACGATTGGGAGGGCTATACTCCTGTAGAAATTTCCCTTGGTGATTTTATCGAGAACTGGTGTATTGGTATGGATCACGATCTTATCATGGCAGGACTTGATTTTGATGAAGAACTTTTAGGCGATGAGATTGACCCTTTGGAATTAATATTAGAAATAGGCGGAGCGCTTTACGAACAAGAAAAAAAAGTTACACTCCCAAGTTCTAAAAGCCTGGAAACACTTGTGAAGGAAGTGACCAAGATATTGGAGGCATAAAAAATGCCAACACTATTTCTAAGATCTTTGTTAATTGTTTGATTGAGACACTAGGTTACAGACGGAGACGCATTATGTGCGTCTCTACTCATTTGCCACATACTGCTCCCATTTCTCCACCACAATTCTTAAATCTTCCGGCAATTCCGAATCAAACTGCATAAATTTTTTGGTGCGTGGATGAATGATTCCTATAGACTTGGCGTGTAAGGCCTGACGTGGAATTATTTTAAAACAATTGTCTACAAACTGTTTGTATTTCGTAAACGTAGTTCCTTTTATAATTTTATCTCCTCCATACGTTGCATCGTTAAACAATGGATGCCCGCGGTGCCGCATGTGTACACGGATCTGGTGCGTGCGGCCTGTTTCCAGATTGCATTGCACGAGCGATACATAACGCATTGGTTTGAGTGTTTTATAATGGGTGATGGCCTCTCTTGCAAATTCTACTTCAGGAGGATGAACCATCATTACTTTTCTATCTTTGTTACTACGCCCAATAAATTCGTGAATGGTACCATCTTTAGGATTGGGTTCTCCCCACACGAGTGCGATATAAGTCCGTTCAATAGTATGGTCAAAAAATTGTTTGGATAAATGCGTCATCGCAAACTCTGTTTTGGCGATAACCAATAATCCAGAAGTATCTTTGTCTATACGATGCACCAGCCCTGGGCGAATTTCTCCGTTCCTGTGTGTAGGTAAATTTTGAAGATGAAAGGTCAACGCGTTTACTAAAGTCCCCGACCAATTGCCTACAGCAGGGTGTACCACCATGCCAGCTGGTTTGTTTACGATTAGCAATTCTTCGTCCTCGTAAATAATATTGAGAGGGATATTCTCCGGTAGTACAGTATAGTCTCTTGGAGGCTCAGGTAATGAAACAGTAATTACATCTCCTGGCTTTATTTTATAGCTTGCCTTAGTTGGTTTTTCATTTACAAGAATCGCGTCTGCATCGATTCCGTTCTGGATCTTATTTCTGCTGGCATTAGGAAGTCGGTGCATCAGGTATTTATCTACTCTTTCAGATGATTGTCCTCCCTCTACAACAATGCGGTGATGCTCATATAACTCCGCTTCTTCCGAAAATTCCTCGATGTCATTATCTTCCTTCATGCCTTACGTTTGTTCTCCTTTGCCAAATTTTTCAGATATTTGGGTTGGATTCATTTTATCCTGCAAGTTAACTAAAACTTAGAATTGTTTTGCTAAATCTACAATTGCCTTCTCCAATACAGGAAATAAAAGATTCTCTATTGGAAGAAAAAAAAGTAAGGCTTTTTATAAAACGGGAAGACCTGATTCATCCAATTGTGTCCGGAAATAAATGGCGGAAATTAAAATACAATTTATCCAAAGCAAAAGAAGAAGGGAAAAGCACCATTCTGAGTTTTGGTGGTGCCTATTCCAATCATATCCATGCACTAGCACTAGCTGCTAAAGGCATGGAATTAAAATCTATCGGAATAATTCGTGGAGAAGAAACGCTTCCTCTTAATGAAACATTAAGTTATGCCAGATCTTGTGGGATGGATCTTCATTTTATTTCCAGAGAGGAGTACAAAAGAAAAACAGAAAAAGATTTTATTTACAAACTGCACAAAAAATTTGGCGATTTTTATCTAATTCCGGAAGGTGGTTATAATTTAGAAGGAAGTAAAGGTTGTGAAGAGATTATAAAAGAAATTGATATTCTTTTTGATCTTGTTTGTTGCCCTTGTGGCACTGGTACTACCTTGTCTGGCATCATTGCTTCATTACCAGAAGGGAAAAAAGCAATAGGGTTTCCTGTTTTGAAAGGCGGGGATTTTCTCTATAAAGAAATAAACAATTTACTTCCAAAGAACGGTGTTGCACAAAACAACAACTGGCATTTGGAAACGGGTTATCATTTTGGTGGTTATGCAAAATGGAATAAAGAGTTGTTGGATTTTACGGATGAGTTTGAAAAAAAATACGGAATTCCTTTGGACCAAGTGTATACTGGTAAAATGATGTATGGAGTATTTGATTTAATTGAAAAAGATACTTTTGCTTTCGGTACCGCCATAGTTGCGGTTCATACAGGGGGGCTGCAAGGGGTTAGGGGAATTACGAATTAAAAATTACGACACATTCGTAATTACTTTAACTTATATAAACTACCCGCCGGATACCGATGATGAAAGGTCGGTGTAATATGAAACCCATCGGGATTTTTAGTGGAATGCATTAAATCCGTTCTTACTTGTGAAGCTGTTTTATGTTCGAAACCAGTAATTTTCAAATGACTCTCATTGCCAAGCTGGTCATGCACGAAATGATAATCAAAATCAGAAAGGGATGTAAAGTTTCCTTTTACCGTTTCATGAATATCTTTGGAAGGTAGCATATTGATTGAGATCACATGTGTGCTGTCGAAATTTTTTACTTTCACAAACAGATATAGCGGGTGGTAATATTCTTTGGATATTGTAAGGGTGTCGTTCTCCTTTAGTTGAATTGTAATATGACCATACGCATCCGACTTTAGGTGAAGGTTGCTATCAAGATACGATTTCAGCGAGGCTCCTTCTATGGCCTGCAATGTGGAGGTATTGATAAGTTTAAATGTCACTTTCTGAGCAAAGCCAATTGGGCTCAAAAGAAATAAAGCAGAAAAGAGTAAAAGATATTTTTTCATTACTTAGAGATATTATAACTAAATATAATCAAAAAAATGACCAAAACGTAATTCGTAATTTTTAATTCAATCTATCAAACCAGGCCTTCTTATTTTTGTTCGTTTTAACGACTGTTCCATGCGCCATTTATTTATTTCTGCCTCGTGGCCTGACAGCAGAATGTCCGGCACTTTCCAGCCTTTGTATTCTGCTGGTCTTGTATACACTGGAGGTGCTAAAAGATCGTCCTGAAAAGAATCGGTAAGAGCGGAAGTTTCATCGGATAGTACACCTGGAATAAGTCTTATGATGGCGTCAGAGACAACTGCCGCTGCCAACTCACCTCCGGAGAGAACATAGTCGCCAATACTAATCTCCATTGTAATGAATTGTTCGCGCACACGTTCATCTACTCCTTTGTAATGCCCACAAAGAATAATGATATTGCCTGAAAGAGAAAGCTTGTTCGCTACGCGCTGACTGAAATTTTCTCCGTCAGGTGTCATATAAATTATATTATTATAATCTCGTTCGGCTTTCAATTTACTAATGCAATTATCAATCGGCTCAATCATCATCACCATTCCTGCCCCACCTCCAAAGGCATAGTCATCAGTCTGGCGTTGTTTGTGGGTAGAAAATTCTCGCAAGTCGTGTACATAAACTTCCACCAACCCTTTGTCCGCCGCACGTTTTAGAATGGAGTGCGCAAAAAAACTTTCAAGTAGTTTGGGTAAACATGTAATGATATCGATACGCATTTGAAGTAGGATTTAGCGCTTAAAGTTCGGAGTTTAAAACGAAATAAAAAACTTCTTACTTTAATGATGAAATGTTATCTTGTGCAAATACTTAAACTGTGTTCGTAATCCGCAAAATAAGAGCTCTTTTTAGTCTAAAGCCAAATTACGAAAATCGGGTTTTTGGACTTGATCTCTTGCGTGCCTTAGCAATTATTTTTGTGGTCATCCAGCATGGCGAAATGCTCGAAAAGGCAACTATTGGTTTCCCATGGATTCCTCTTATTGACGGCGTCGAATTATTCTTTGTACTAAGCGGTTTTCTGATAGGAGGAATTTTAATTAAGCTTTTTGAAAGCGATGAATCTTTTGGTGTAAAAACAATTGCCAATTTCTGGGTTCGACGTTGGCTCCGAACACTTCCTTGCTATTATCTCGTTCTAATTTTAAATATTATTGTAGTTTACTTTGGCATTATAAAAGAAGATTTTTCACAGTTTAACTGGAAGTTTTTCCTTTTTCTCCAGAATCTTTATGACGGCTTTAATGGCTTCTTCTGGGAATCATGGAGCTTAAGTGTGGAAGAATGGTTTTATTTGCTTTTCCCAATTGGTCTTGGCATCGCACATTTTTGCCTGAGAAAATTTAACATTAAAAAACGAACCGTCTTCTTAATGGCCACATTTACGTTTTTCCTCATCCCATTTCTTGCACTATCTTATCGGGCCTGGAAGGATATGAATCAATTTTGGTTTGGTATAAAAATGCTTAAAATAGTTATTTACCGGATTGACAGCATTGCTCTGGGACTTTTCGCCGCCTTTGTTAAATATTGGCACTCAACTTTTTGGTTTAGAAGTCGAAAGTTTAGTTTCATAATTGGTATAATCATTACCATTGTTATACTGCATCCTCCCTTAGCTCAGGATACAATTTTAACAAAAATATTTTCTAATTTTTTCCCTGGCATTGGCTGTGTTTTGCTTTTACCAATGTTTGATACCATTAAAAAAGCACCTGAAATTATAGTTAAAATCTTCACTCATATAAGTCTTATCTCTTATTCTATTTACTTGGTCAATATGGCACTGGTGGCAGAAGTTATAACTACTAACTTTCCAACTAAAGACCCGTTTTTTGCATGGAGCTTGTACGGAATCTATTGGTTTGCAGTACTTGTGTTTTCTACCTTGCTTTATAAATATTATGAGAAACCAATAATGGATTTAAGAGATCACTGGAAAATACAATAAGTGTGAAGAGGGTAATGTTGGTTCAGGTGAAAATGGTAAGAGTTAAAAGGTGAGAGGTCTTTCTTACCTCTCACCTTTTAACTCTTACAAATAGATTTCCAACAATCCTTCAGGTATTTCTATATGAACAACCCTTTTCTTTTTTTCTACCTTGGTAATGAGTTCTTCACTGGCCGGAATCAGGATTTCTTTTTCTTTATAATCCATTGCCAATACTTCTTGGCCAGGAAGCGTATAGACATCCGTGATCTTACCAAGCATGCCCAGGGTTTTATCCGAAACAGTAAATCCAATTAGATCAGAATACAAAAAAACCGTATCGTCTCTTTCCGGAAGCAAGGTGAGTGGCAGATAGAGTTCTTTGTCATAAAGAGCTTCTGCTTCTTTTAGACTTTTAATATCTTCTATGGTTAAAATGGCTTTTTTACCTTGCACGGAAAATTTCTCTACAAAAAAAGGAATCAGTTTGTTGTTAATATTAACAAAAACTGATTCCAATTTTGAAAATTCTACAGGGAACTCTGCTTCAAATGTAGCTTTGAGATCTCCTTTCAGGCCATGTGCTTTATTTATTCTCCCCAGTTTAAAACAAGAGTCAAAATTCATAGAGCGGCCTTTTTAATTATTCTGGTTTCGCTTCTTCAGTAGGAGTTTCCACTTCTGCTGCTGGAGTTTCTTCCGCTTTAGGTTCTACAAAAACAGCCGCCGCTTTTTTAACTTTGATTGCTTCTGCTCTTTTCTTGTTCACTTCTACTTCAGCTACAAGTTGTGCCTTTTTGGTAGTTGATTTAGCGTTAGCCAAATCAGCAATTTTCTTGTCTGCAGCAGCTTGTTTCTGACCTTTCCAGTCGTTCAACTTTTTGTCAGCTGCTTCTTGAGTAATAGCGCCTTTCAAAACACCTATTTGTAAGTGTTTTCTAAGCATTACACCTTTGTCTGAAAGGATAGTTTTGGTGGTGTCAGTGGGCTGAGCACCTTTCATAATCCATTCAAATGCTTTTTCATCATTAAGCACTATTGATGCTGGATGTGTCTGTGGGTTGTAAGTCCCAATTTTCTCAATAAATTTTCCGTCGCGCGGAGATCTTGAGTCGGCTACTACTATATCGAATATTGGTAGTTTCTTTCTGCCTCTTTTTGCTAATCTGATTTTAACTGACATATATGTTTTTTTAAGCGATGGAACCCGTCCATCTTTTGTAAATAGTTGGCAAAGGTAAGGATTTTTGGTTAATTCGCAATGGAGAGGTTTAAAGTTCAAAGCATAAAGTATAGAAAATGGTGTATTATTAATATAATATTCTAATATATAAATACTTATGCTACGCTTTAAACTTTGAACTCTAAACATTGAACTTAGTCATGACCCTCTGCTTCGCTACCAACAACAAAGGTAAAATACTGGAAATCAAAACAATATTGGGTAAAAAATTTGAAATCCAAAGTCTTCAGGAGATTGGTTGTCATGAAGAATTACCCGAAACAAAAGATACAATTGAAGGGAATTCCCTCCAGAAAGCAGAATATGTTTGGGAAAATTATGGCGTAAACTGTTTTTCAGACGACTCAGGACTTGAAGTTTCAGCTTTAAACGGAGCCCCTGGGGTTTATTCAGCGATGTATGCCGGACCAACGTGTGACACCAAAAATAATATAGTATTGCTTTTGAAAAACATGGAAGGCAAAGAAGACCGATCGGCTCTTTTCCGAACCTGTATTACTTTAATTATAAATGGTGAAATGCACCAGTTTGAAGGAACAGTAAAAGGGAAAATACTAAAAACAAGACAAGGAGAAAAAGGATTTGGTTATGATCCAATCTTCCAGCCGGAAGGTTTTGATAATTCTTTTGCTGAAATGACACTAGAAGATAAAAATAAAATCAGTCATCGAGGAACCGCTGTAAGAAAATTGGTGGAATATCTTACTAAATTGTAGCTATGAATAAGAAGCCCTATCTCATCGGTATTTGCGGAGGAAGTAGTTCGGGGAAAACTCTTTTTATTTCAAAATTAAAAGAGCAGTTTTCTTCTGCAGAACTTTGTGTGATCTCACAGGATGAATATTATAAAGAAAAGCAATATCAAACGGTAGACGAAAAAGGTGTTCCAAACTTCGACCTGCCAACAGCAATTGATCTGGAAATTTTTGAACGTGATCTAAAAAAAATACTGTTGGGAGAAACAGTAAGGAAACTGGAATATACGTTTAACAACCCAGCATTATCCCCCAGAATGCTTGAGTTTAAACCTGCTCCGGTTGTGGTGGTAGAGGGAATTTTTATTTTCCATTACGCAGAAATTTTTAAACAATTAGACTTGTCCGTTTTTATTCATACAAAAAAAGCCCTCAAACTGGACAGGAGAATAAAACGAGATGCGGTAGAACGTGGTTATGACCTGGACCATGTGTTGTACACAGACAAACATCATGTCAAACCTTCCTATCAAAATTATATAAAACCGTTTCGCCATGAAGCTGATATTGTTATTCCTAACAACGAAAAAGGATTTGGAAGAGGGCTGGAACTACTAAACCTATTAATAGCAAGTAAACTTTCTTAAACCAAAGAGTAAAGCCTCAATAATAAAACAAGATAGAAGCTTGCTTCCTTATAAAAGAATACTAAATTTATAAACTTATAAATAAACCTTAAACAATCTATCCCATGAAATTAAAATTTTCCCTACTCCTCGTTTTCTCTGTTCTATTTATGAACTTTGCTGCTGACCCGATTCAAGACGATTTGTTGAATTATATAAATGTTGAATTACCCAAAGTGGCCAACCTTGAGTCTGAAGCCATAGACGCCTACTCTTCTGTTTCCGGCGATAATTATACTTCTGATGCCGCAATGGATAAAAAAATAAGAGAAGTTGTATTGCCTAAATATAAACTTTTTAATGCTAAGCTGAAAGCTATAAAACCAAAAACCAGTGAATTGAAAAAAGTTCATGGTGAATATGTAGAAGCTGCAAAAGACCAACTCGAGGCCTTTAATTTCATTGTGGATGCAATTAAAAAACAAGATGCTGATGAAATTCAAAGAGCAAATAAAGATCTGCGAGCAGCAGCTATGCTTATTGAAAACTGGAAAGCAGATATCCTTAACATGTGTAAAAAACATAATGTGGTGATTAAGTAGAGACACATCATAATGTGTCTCTACTTATATGATGCGTCTTTTGCAATACTAAAAAGGCCTTGGTTGTATTACAACCAAGGCCTTTTTAGTATTGCTTCACCAAACGTAGAAACATAATTATTGAATTTTCGTAACTGTCCTATAAATTAATAATCCCGTAAAACATGAAAACTAATTTGCCTAAAAATCTGGAACCCTTTCTGGAATTAAGTCCATGGCTGAGTTACATGGATCTTGAAGTTGTTCCTGAATCTGATGAAGATTACAATGCGTGGTTTAATACAAAAAATTCAGATCATAAAACCTTTTTGCATCAATTTGCTCAAGACGGAGCTGGTGGTGTAATCTCGCTTTGGCATTCCTCTGGTACCATGTCTGATCAAGACCCCGTTATCTACCTTGATTCTGAAGGAGGATATGAAGTAATTGCGAAAAATTTTGACGATTTTTTGCGCATTATTAGTTCTGGAATAAGTCTATATAATCTGTGCTTCTATGGCAAAATATATAATTGCATAGAGGGGATTAGAGATGCAGATGAAAAGGAAGAAGCCGTTTCTACTCATAATGAACTTCTTACTTGGATAAAAGATACATGTGGAATAGATGGCAAACATGACCCTGCGAAAATAGTAGAAGAAGCCAAAAAATTATTTCCTGATTTTAAGCCATGGGTAGAAGGAAGAATTACTACCTGATAAATTAAACAGGTTATCAGACCCTAAAACAAATATATGCTAATACTGAAACAACGCTTTTTTGATTGGCGCAAATATTTTTTTCAATTCCACCCTAGTAAAATAATAATCTATTCCTGCTTTGTCTTCTAGCTAAGAATCCTCATCCGTCTTTGTGTGTTTTTTACGACCCAAACGAAACCATTATCCACAAAAAACGTATTTGACAAGATAAATAATCCGCTATTTAATATCACTATTTCAATAACATGAAACACATTTATTACTTCTCCGTTTTTGCGTTTCTTTCTTTCATCTTTAATATAAAGATTGCCAATGGACAAGCTTGTTCAAGTACTTTATCAAACGGAATAAATCTGGTAACTAATTATGACTTCTCGCAGGGATATACGGGCTGGACGCACGATCCTGGTTATACCAATTATACTCCTTGCGGTTTGTCTTGCTGGTCGTCTCCAGGCAATGTTTATGCTGGTGATAATCAATGGGATTTCAACGGAGCATTTACCACTTTCCCCGATCACTCTGCTTCTGCTGACAACAATATGCTTATGGTGGATGGAATTTGTCAGTTGGGGGTCAACTTATGGTCTCAATCGGGTATCCCACTTACACCAAATACAAATTACTACTTCTCCATTTGGGCAACTTGCTTAAAAGCACAGGCTCCTTATGGCACGCTTCGTTTTGATATAAACGGAACTCCCCTTGGGGTTACAATTACCGCGGATGGAAATTCGGGAAGTGGCCCTACTGTTGGGAACTGGGTAAAATACACGGCCACATGGAATTCAGGACTTACTCCTCCGGCCACTGCTACCATAAGTATTCAAAATACCACTATCACGGGCTGTAATACTGCCGTAGACTTTGCGGTAGACGATATTACGTTCACTCCTGGTTGTGATTTTGGTACACCTGGACCAGTACCAAACTTAGGCGCTGACTTTACTATTTGCGGAAAAACAGTTCCATTCAATATTAATCCTGGCTTTAATGCTGCTACTGCCGCCAGAGCCGATATTACGTATACTTGGTTCAAAGATGGCGTACAACAAACCAGTGGAATGGGAAATGCTTTTTACAATTTTCCTGTAAGTACTTTCGGTACTTATGCCGTTTGCGTTGACTCTGCAGGCTCATGTAAAAAGACCGACATGATTACAATCACCAATTCTTATTCTATAAATTTAGGACCAGACTTAGTCTTATGTAATCCTACCACTGCCACATTAGACGCGGGCTATACAGGCCCTGGAGTTACCTACCAGTGGTCTTTTAATGGAACTCCAATCTCAGGTGCAACCAACAAAACACTTTCTCTTACTTTACCTGGCACTTATTCTGTATCCGTAACAGACCCTGTTTGTGGTTTGCAATCCAGTCAACTGAACATCTCTACAAATGCCGCCATTCCTGTGGATGCCACCTTCTGTCCTGTAGCAAGTGGCGGAACAGGCAAGGCCAATTTATCTGTAATCGGGAGTGGAAAATACAAATGGTGGAATCATCCCACCTCAACAAACCCTGTTAATGTGGTAGGTACTGGAAATAATTTTACTACACCTATATTGGTAGCCACTAAAATTTATTATGTGGAAGATACTTCTACTTTTGCCTTGACTGTTGGACCTCCGGCTGTTGGAAATGGTTTTTCAAATGTAGCAAGCATGAGTGCTGGAACTGGTGACCCCGGTAATCTTTTAGTCTTTAATGCGCTAACTACTTTCAAATTGGATTCTATAACTTTATTGCCTTATAATTATTATTGCCCTACGCCTAATGTTACAGGAACTGGAAATAATAACGTTGCCAATATTATTATCTATGACAATACAGGTGCAATAGTAGGTACTTCCAGTTATACCGCCACATGTAACGGACAAGGAACACCTGCTCCTCCTATGAAAGTTCCTGTCGGAATTACCATTCCACAGGGAACAGGTTATCAGATTAGATTAAACAGTGGTTCTACACAATTCGCTAAATATTTGAACACAACCGGGTCTGGCGGAAATCCTCCTACTCCGGAACTTTATCACTACCCGACTTCATATAGTTCTGCAGTTGAATTTGTAGCCAACAGCTCTAGTACTTATAGTCTTTATTACAGTCCTGATGCTATTGCTGGTTATTTCGACTGGAAAATTACCAAAGGAATCAATTGCGAACGTGTACCTGTAACCGCTTCTAAAAATTGTCCTTTGTGTACAGATGCTGTTGTCCCTACTTCTATAAGTGTCGATAATCCTACATTCTGTGCAGGAGTGGTTTCAAACATCACATTGTCTACTGTTGGTGGAAGTGGTGAAAATTTAGTTTGGTACTCCGGCTCCTGCGGAGGTACGCAAGTGGGCACCAATACTACTGGCGCGGATGTTATCATAACCGCTCCAAGTATTACTACTACTTATTTTGCACGTTGGGAATCACCTTCGCTGAGCTGTAATTCCCCTTGTCTGAGCCTGACTGTTACTCCTAAAACTCCACCTACTGCATCTGTAGCGGGAAGCCCCCAAACTTTATGTAATGTTACTACCACTGCATTGACTGCTAATACTCCTGCTTCGGGAACAGGACTTTGGTCTGTTGTAAGTGGTACCGGAACTATTGCCAACTATACCAGTCCTACATCAGGGGTGAGTGGTTTAGTTTCAGGAGATCTTGTCTTGGACTGGACCATATCCAATGCCCCATGTGCGGCTTCCTCTTCTCAAGTTACCATTCATCGAGATGCCTTAGTGGCTCCTGTATTTTCACTCACGGGACAATCATGGGATACTTGCGCTAACACAACTGGTGTGAGCTACGCCACTACAATAGACAGATCTGCTACGAATACCTATATCTGGTCTACCACAGGCACATTAAACATCACCGGACAAAGTGCCAACTCCGTAACACTGAATGTAGGTGCTTCCGGAGGAACACTTCAACTAACAGAAGTAAGTGCAAGTTGTTCGCTTTCTATTTCAAAAGCGGTAACTATTTCACCAAGTATTTCAGCTCCAAATGCTGGTGTGGATAAACCTGTTTGTATCACTACAATAAAACTTGGAGCCATATCACCTGCTGTAGGAGCAGGGCAGTGGACAGTAAGTGCCGGATCAGGAATTTTTGCTGATGATTTGTTGTATAACACAACAGTTTCAGGATTAAGCAATGGTGTAAATACTTTTACATGGACAGTAACCGGATGTGGTGGACCACTTTCTGATGATATAACCATCACTGTAGGCACTTCTACTTTAGTTGCCAACCTGAAAGGCCCTAGCGATACTACATGCGTGGGAACGGACCGTTATCTTACTTCCTCCATTTCCGGAGGCTCAGGAGATTATACCTATAAATGGACAAGTTCGGATCCTGCTTTTGTTTCTCCTGGCGTTACGTTTAGTGCGATCACTGTAAATTCACAGCAAACCATAGCCACCTACTACCTTACGGTGATGGATCATCAGAATTCAGGTTGTACTTCGAATAAAGATTCGATAACTCTGATAGCTATACCAAGTCAAGTGTTGATCATTCCAAATTTAATTACTCCAAATGGTGATAATAGAAACGACGCGCTCGAAATAAGAGGGGAAGGATTAGTGACGACACTACTCCCAAACACTTCTCTTGAAATCAGCAACCGTTGGGGAGAACGCGTATACAACAACAGCAGTTATGACAATACCTGGAAAGGTGCCGATCTTTCAGATGGTGTTTATTATTATTACCTGATGTCGGGCTGTGGGGCTAAGGTTTATAAGGGGTGGATACAGTTGGTGAAGTAGGATCGCTGATTATTTTATGGGTATGATTTTACTCGGTGGCCTGTCCTAATACAGGCCACTTGCTTTTATGCGGCCCCTAAGATTTATTCACCAAAGGTGATACGCGTTTCCCAATCAACTCGATCGATTTCATAAGTTTTTCATGCGACAGGCCCGCGTTGTCCATCTGAAACGTAAATCTTGAGATGCCACCAAGCGCTTCACTGTGACGAAGAATTTTCTTAGCTACTTCTTCCGGATTACCTATCAGAAGAGCTCCTGTTGGACCATTTTGTGCATCAAAATGATTTTGTGTTACCGGTGGCCAGCCACGCTCCTTTCCTATTCTTGTAAAGGTCTCTTTATAGCCAGGATAATATTCGTCAATGGCTTGCTGCGAAGTCTCCGCTACATAACCAAGTGAATGCAATCCAACGTTTAATTTTTCGGGAGCATGCCCGGCTTTTCTTCCTGCTTCTTTATACAAATCTATCAACGGACGAAAGCGATGCGTTTCCCCACCAATTACTGCAACCATCAAAGGTAACCCCAATGTACCTGCACGGGCAAAAGAAGCGGGTGTA
>JANYCO010000054.1 GCA_025360235.1 Cytophagales bacterium | reverse complement strand
TGGGAAATATTTTGAATTAAAAAGAAAAGATGATCTTCTCGAAAAAGACGATCAGGAAAAAGCTCAGAAAGAACTCTAGGGTTGACTTGGGAATCACAAATAATTGCAGACTCAGAATTTATAAATAGAACAGGTGGCACTGGTAAACAGCATATTAAGAGCACTCCTTAAAACGAGAATAACAAGAATTGATGCCTACCGGAAAAATCCTTTTCAGGTTCAGGAACAACTTTTCGAATACCTTATCAATAAAGGTAGAGATACCGAATGGGGTAAAAAATTTGACTACCATTCTATTCGCAATATTGAAGATTTTAAAAGGGTTCCAACCTCCTCCTACGAACAAATTTATCCTTACATTGAGCGGATTATGAAAGGCGAACCGAATATTCTTTGGGACTCTCCTATCTCATGGTTTTCCAAATCTTCCGGCACTACCAATGCTCGCAGCAAATTTATTCCTGTTTCCAAAGAGTCGCTGAAAGACACGCATTTCAGGGGTGGCAAAGATACTTTAACCTGTTTCTTTGTTAATAATCCTGAGAGCGAATTGTTTTCAGGGAAAAGTCTTGGTATAGGTGGAAGCTATAGCGCCAATCCTTTCACTGGTGAATTAAACTGTGGCGATGTATCTGCTCTGATCATTGCCAATCTTCCCAAGTGGGCTGAATTTGGCCGCACTCCCTCTATGGACATCGCGCTTATGAACGAGTGGGAATCGAAAATAGAAAAGATGGCGATAGCGGTGAGCAAAGAAAATGTCACTAATATTTCTGCTGTACCTACCTGGACTGTGGTACTCCTGGAAAAAATTTTAGAGGTAACAGGCAAAAAAAATATTCTGGAAGTATGGCCGGAGTTTAATGTTTTCTTTCATGGTGCAGTTGCCTTTCATCCCTACAAAGATGTATTCAAAAAATTCTTTCCCGGAGATCAGGTAAAATATTACGAAACCTATAACGCCTCTGAGGGATTCTTCGCTATGCAGGATCAACAAGACTCTGATGAGATGCTGCTGGCGCTGGATAACGGTGTATATTTTGAGTTTATTCCGGCAGAGGAATTTGAAAATGAAAATCCGAAAACCCTACGTCTCGATGAAGTAGAATTAAATAAAAATTATGCTTTGTTAATTTCGACCAACGCCGGGCTTTGGCGCTATAAAATTGGAGATACCATTCGTTTTACTTCTCTTTCTCCTTTTCGAATAAAAATTACAGGGCGAACCAAACATTTTATAAATGCTTTTGGAGAAGAGCTTGTAATTGAAAATGCCGAGTCTGCCATGACTAGAGCGTGCAGCATGACGGGTGCTACCATCAACAATTTTACAGCGGCTCCTGTTTTCTTTTCTGAAAATAATAAAGCCGCCCACGAATGGGTGGTTGAATTTATTATTCCTCCAAAAAATCTCGAGGAATTTATTTCTATACTGGATGCTACGCTTCGTGAAGTAAATTCCGACTACGATTCCAAACGTTACAAAGACCTGGCTTTACAGAGACCCATTCTTCACTCCGCAATAGAAGGTACTTTCTACAATTGGCTTAAGAAAAAAGGAAAAATTGGTGCCCAAAATAAAGTACCGAGACTTTCTAATACCAGAGAGTATATTGAAGAGATTCTGTCTGAGCCTGGGTTTGTAAAACTAAAAAATTAACAGGATTTTCTTTTCTAAAGCAGAAAATCCTGTTATTGTTAATTATTTCACCAATTCTTTCTGAAACAATCCTTCATTCAACGCGGTCAACGCTTCAACTTTATTTTCGCCTTTTATTAAAACGGAAACATTATGATTGCTGCCACCATAAGAAATCATTCTTAAGGGAACAGCACACAGTGCTTCAAATATTTTTATGGATGCACCGGTTTTGTCTTGTCCGAAGCTACCAACAATACAAACAATCGTTTGATCTTTATCAACTTCTACTATACAAAACTCTTTTAGTTCCCCTAGTATTTTATCCAGATTTTTATCATCGTCTATCGTTAACGATAAAGCCACTTCTGAAGTAGTGATCATATCGACAGGCGTTTTGTATTTCTCAAAAATCTCAAATACTTTCCTTAAAAACCCGTAAGCATTCAACATCCTTACCGATTTTATTTTGATGGCAGTAATGTTGTCTTTCGCTGCAATAGCGGTAAATTCTCTATCGGAAGGTTTGCTATTAATAACGGTACCTTTTTGTTCAGGCTGCATCGTATTCAACAACCTTACAGGTACTTTCCTTTCGTGTGCTGGGCGGATACAGGTCGGATGCAAAATTTTTGCACCAAAATAGGCTAGCTCCGCTGCTTCGTCAAATGATATTTCAGGAATCGGGAAAGTTTTCTTTACAATTCTTGGGTCATTATTATGCATCCCATCAATGTCCGTCCAGATCTGAATTTCTTCTGAGCGGATTGCTGCTCCAATCAGTGTTCCTGTATAGTCTGAACCTCCTCTTTTTAAATTGTCTATTCCCCCATCTGAATTTCTGCAGATATACCCTTGGGTAATATAAAGTTGAATACCTTCATTTTTCTTTAAGATCGCTGTTAGTTTTTCTTCAATGTATCCCAACAAAGGTTCACTATCAGCATCTGTTTTCATAAAATCAAGCGCAGGAAGTAATAGAGAATTACACCTTTGTTCTTTCAGATATTCCTGAAAAAGTTTGGTAGAAATCAATTCTCCTTCAGCCAATACTTCTTTGGTTTCCTTTTCACCAAACGGTTTCTCAGCATAGGCTTTCAAATTGGTATAGTGAAAATCTATAATTGCTTTTCCACCTTTTTTCCCCTCATCTGTAGAATACAAAGCCGTTACAAAATCATAATAAAAAGGCTTAAAAAGATCGTCTATTGCTTTAAGGCCTGCCGCTTTATCGCCTTTGCTGAATTTCGCTGAAATGTCAACCAACGCATTGGTAGTACCTGATACAGCAGACAAGACAACGATTTTTTGATCTTTATCAGAAATTAATTTTGCAATGGAGTGCATTCTCTCCGGTTTCCCTACTGACGTACCGCCAAATTTTAATACTTTCATTCTAGAATTTAATAGATTTTTAAGGGTGCAAATTTAAGAAAAAACTTAATCTAATGGTTAATTATTAATGGTTGATTAATAATTAAATTCCATTGGATCAGGGTATTTAAAAGTATAATTCAGCTCATTTGCCAATTTATCGGTATTTACAATCTTAAAAGGCTGAGTTTCTGATGTTATAAATTCTGGTTGTTCATAGTCAAATCGTTCCGCAAGCTCTTTGTAAAAATCTTTTTTTAAGGGGTGCAAAGGCGCGCAAACATTATACGTTTCACCCCATTTTTCTTGTTTGATAACCGCTTCAATGATTCCAATCACATCGTCGCGATGAATTATATTGACAGGTTCTTCCCCAATGGTAAGCCCTTTCCTTCCGGCAAAATGACGAATAAGCAAACGGTCATAACCGGTAAGGCCTCCGCAACGAAGCACTGTGATTTTTTTATCGGAAATTTCCCGGATCATTTTTTCAGCCGTAGCCAGCGTTTTATTTTCTGCTTGTCCAATATCCGTTACCATTTCTTCTGTTACCTCTCCGTTAGTGTTTGGATATACAGAAGTAGAGCTGACATAGATCACGTTTTCAGCAGAACTTTTTTCCAAATAAGGCAGCAGGTGTTGCATTTGTTCTATATGAAAAAGTGCAGAGCGTGTACGGGTACCAGGAGGTATATTAATGATGACAAGTTCCGCATCCATAAAACCTTTTATATCTCTTGCCTGCACTATAGGTGTGAGATTGATATAATAAGGGTTGATTCCCTTATCGAGAAATCCATTAAGTTTGGATTCAGTTGTTGTACTTCCCTTCACCTTATAGCCTTTATCAATTAATGCTTCCGCGAGTGGCAACCCCAGCCAGCCACAGCCCAATACACTTATTCTTGAAATCGCCATTTAGTCGAATGCTATGTTTAAAAATTTATTCAAAGGATACATTCCTTTGAAAACTTTGGCGCAATAGTCTGCAAGTTTTGGATTGGAAACTAATTTGTCGGGAAAACTATGCGCTACAATAAAACTTTTCAGCTTTAAATATTCTGCGTATTTATGTTCCGGATCAAACTCTTTTGGGACACGAATAAGTTTATCTTCATCGCTAAGGTCACCAAAAAGCGTTTTGAATTCTTTTGCTCTAATTATTTTCTCGAGCTCTTTTCCATTATAGTCTACTTCCTGGCGAATTTTTTTCAAATTTTCAGATTCCGGCATCCATATGCCGCCAGCGAGAAAACAGTTGCCTGGTTCTATATGCAAGTAATAGCCAGCCTTGGGGGATTTCTTTCCTCCTTCAGAAATAGAGGCGCCCATATTTGTTTTGTAGGGAACTTTTATTTTTGAAAAACGAATATCGCGGTTTATACGAAAGATGGCTTTCCGAGCATCGGTTGATTCTATAGAAGGGTCTGTCTTACTTAATTTTTTTACAACGTCTGCCACCACTGCGATCAGCTCTTCGCGCACCGTTTCGTAATCAGGCCGGTTTTTATCGAACCATTCTTTGTTGTTGTTGGTCTTTAATTTTTTTAGAAAAGGGATGAATTTTTCTCTTGCCATGGGGGTAATAATTTTGATAAAGATAAGAAATTAAATCATTAGTTTTGAACACGGATTTATTGGATTATTGGATTTCACAGAGTTATTTTGGCTCCCCTGACTGGGGTAAACATCAGCCATGGACAAAGCTAAAGCCTTTTGATTTTGAATTTAAAATCCTCTAGCTAAAGCAGGAGGCGATTGACTGTCTTGAGGGTATTTTTTCGCCTGCCCTTGCAAGCAGGGTTTTCGACTGGAACTTTTTCTCCAGCAAGAGCGAAAATATATTACCAAAAATAATTAAATTAGCGTTAACAATAAATTCAGTATTCCATAGTAAGTGACAATGGCTGGCGAAGACACCAACCATCGGCGATCAACTATTAATAGACTTAACGACATATGATTTCAACGAAAGACTACCGTTTATTGCCAGACAGAAAAACTTTACAGACTATTTGCAAAGCCATTTCCGTTTTGGATGCAATTATCTCACAAGAATGGGAATACCGCTATTATTCGTACAACAACAAATGGGCAGATAAGGAAGAATTTTGTGAAATGCGAGATGGTTCGGGTGATCAAATGCTAATCTTGTTTAGACAAGACGGATGTGTTATAAATGGGTTTGCGCACGAATATGATCAACAAGATAAAGAAAAATTAACTCAAGATTTACCTGCAATCTTCGACGAATTTATTTTTGGTGAGCCAGTAAAAACTATCGGAACAACTTTTTGCTTATGGACAACGGAGCAAAAAAATTGGCAGGCCGGACAAATCAAAAGCTACAAGGATAACTCAAAAGAAATGTTGAATATTTTTGACGGAGATCCACAAACTTATATAGATTGGGCGACAGAATATTTTGAAGAAAGTTATATAGAAACTGGTATTCCATTGGACATTGTAACAAAAATTTACGGTGGACAAACTTTGACAAAAGCTATGGTTTTGTCGATCGTTGAGGAACTTGAAGATTGGGAACAACTCGAAACAGACCTAAAAGAAATTGGCTATCCATACAACTTTGATTAAATAAGCTAATTTATGCTATCTTCGTGGATTATTTACGATTTAATTCTAGTTTTTTGAAACGCTCTTCTTACAACACAGATCTGATCGACTCTCCGGAGTCGGATTACCTTTATATTTCGAAATCAAAATTACCCAATGCGGGGAAAGGTTTATTTACAGTAGTAGACTTATATAAAGATGAAATTATCTCCCTTTTCAAAGGTGTAATATTAACCGATCGGCAGGTGGATATCCGTGTCAAAAAAGGCGTAGATCAATATTTCATCGATATGCTCGATGGCACTATTATGGATTCCATGACCGTAAAATGTTTTGCTAAATACGCCAACGATAGCCAAGGCTATTCCCATTCAGTATTCAAAAACAACTCTAAAATTGCCATTGACGAGGATGGGAATGTTTGTCTCATCAGCACAAAAAAAATCAAGAAGGGGGAGGAGATTTTTTGCAGCTATGGAAAACGTTATTGGAATAAGCATCGGATTGAGAAGACCCCAGCAGCTTCCCGAAAGTAGTACTTTTCGCAATAATTTTAATACTACTTTTCGCCACCGTGTTTTGTCTCCGGTCCAATGCTATTCAAATAAGGAATTAGTTGTCACAATAATATTGTAAATTCGTTTTGAATACTACGAATATAATAATTTGGGCATGCTATTTTATAATTAGACAATACAATTTCGGCTCAATTCTTTGAGTATAGATATTCG
>JANYCO010000101.1 GCA_025360235.1 Cytophagales bacterium | reverse complement strand
GGTTTTTTTCATGCAAATAATGTAAGACATCACTAATGATAAATACATCACTCTTCTCATAATTATACTCTAACACATCGCTATGAAAGAAGTTCAATTTTGACGTTTTTAATACCCCATTTTTAGCAATTTCGATTTTCTCTTCATCGTAATCAATCCCCACTAATTCTCTTTCAGGAGAAGTCATGCTGAGCATGTAGGATAAATAGCCATAACCACAGCCTACATCAACAATTTTCCCTTTTTTAGGAACAAGCTCGTCAAATACTTTATAATTATCCTCAAGTCCTGTTTTGATGACTGTATACCATTCCACTACCGGACCTTTGAAGATATAATTCTTCACCAACTTACCCCTGAAATATCTGGTATCAGGGATTAAAGCTCTCCTTTTAGTATATTCATTTTCAAAAATTGCCAATGTGGCATAAGGAATAAACCCTATATATTTTCTGACAAAAACGCCAATCCAATCGTCTGCAAAACGCCTTTCGGCGTACAAAGTAAATGAAGATAATGTGTTTAAGAATTTTAAAGATTGTTTTTCAAAGGAGGTTTTGGCCGAAATTTTATTTCTGAATTTAAGAAATAATCCACCAATAATAAAATATTTAAAAAAAACGATATCAAGAAAAACAGTATAAACAGTAAGTGGTAATTTATGTACTTTCTTTCTTCCTAAAACAAAGTACTCGTAAACCAATGGCTGAACTACCAGAGACACGAAAACGATACAAGATATTCCGATAATAGTAACTAATGCGATAGATTTCAAAGCTGGGTGCTGAGCAAAAATCAAAACGCCTATACCAACAATAGTTGTAAAAGCAGAAAGGAAGATCGAATTTCGGTAAGAGGCTAATGTATTTTTACCATACTTGTATTGCTGTTCCAGCCCATCTACTGTGAAGATGCTATAGTCATCGCCCAGGCCAAATATAAAAGTACAAAGAATAATGTTTACGATATTAAATTTCAATCCGGTAAGGCCCATTATTCCTAGGATCCAGATCCAGCTGATCAACATTGGTAGAAAAGCCAGAAAGGCTAGTTCGATTCTTCCGTAGGACAAAAAGAGAAACCCAAAAACCAGAACAGAACATAAAATTAAAATTAAATTAAAATCATCACTTAGAATTTGGGCAAACATGGTTACCATAGTGCCTCTATCCAATACGAAAATTTTATCTAAACGCTCAAAAGCCTTGTAAACATTATTCTTATCTGATTGTTCTACTTTTAATATTGTGATGACAGAAATTTCATTTTTTGATTCGTTGATATATTCCTTTAAAAATAGTTTCTTTAATTCCTTGGCAGAAGAATCACTTTGGTAGTTAAAATTTTTACGCAGGAGAGAAAGTGTATTATCGAAAGCTTCTTTCTTAAAATGAAATTTATTTCCGTAAGCATATAATTTTTTCTCAAGCAAGTTTACTTTTTCAGGTGTCCAGAAATTTTTCCAGTTAATGACTTTTATCCTTTTTAAAGAATCTGTTAAAAGAAATTCCCCTATGTTCGAACTTTTCTTTATGAATTTTTTATCCGATAGTTCCTTCACTAAAGGCAGTGCTGTAGCGTTAATTTCCAAAGCTTCTTCCAGTGTTTTTCCTGTGGATACAAGAAACACCGATTTTAGTTTATAGCTCGTTACTTTATCAAGATTATTTTCAGCTTTTGCTAATTCAGGACTGATATAACTAAGCTTGGTCATATCTGTTTCAAAACCAACTTTGGTATAAGTAAAGGCAAACACCACTGTAAGAACAACTACGAGAATCAGTAAGAATTTACTTTTATGAAATGGGTAACCGGTTATCTTTTCCAGAAATTTATGTTCATGAATAACGGTATCCTTTTTCTCATATGACCTAACTAAAGGAGGGAGGATGATCAGACAACAAAAGGCTGCACCCAACAAACTCAGTGCGGCAAACAATCCCATATCCTGAAGTGCTTCTGACTGCATGAAATGCAAACATAAAAATGCTCCAACGGTAGTAACACAACCAAGCGTAAGTGGAATTGTAAGGTCTGCAATTACTTTTTGAACTGAACGTTCGTGTTTTAAATGCGTGAAAAAGTGTAAGGAATAGTCAATAGCGATTCCAAGCACTATAGACCCTGCTCCTATTGCTATGGCAGAAATTTCACCTCGAATCAGGTAAACCATTGCGCCTGCAAAACCGGCACCTATCAAGACAGGGAGAAAAATAAGTAAGATGGTTTTAATAGCTCTAAAATACCAGATCAATCCGGCAAATATCAAAACCATGGCTAAAATTGTAGTGAGTATAGAATCTGATTTTATCTGAGTAATATTCGCAACCGAAATGGCTGAGGAACCAAAAAATTCTGAGCTTACCTTTTTATACGATGAGGTACTGTTTAATCCGTTTATAATTTCTGTAAGTCCTTTTACTATTTCAGTGC
>JANYCO010000026.1 GCA_025360235.1 Cytophagales bacterium | reverse complement strand
CAGTTCAGAATACAAAGTACTCCAGACTTAAATTTATATCTTCTATTGGTAGTAGTTCAGGGAGGGCTTATGGCCTATTTATATTATGTTCTTCAAAGTAATTTACTTATTAAAAAGGTCTCTCAAAAATCAAAGTTGATGTTCTTATTAGGCATAGGGTATCTTATTTTCCTGATATATATGACGTTTACCTCCGTAATTGACCCATTTGATTATAGAACACTTCTTCCTTTTTCTTTCCCAGTCTGTATCGCTTTATTAATTGAGTTGGATGAACAATTGATTTTAAATAAGAGAAAAAAAGCAATTCTATTGGTCAAAGGTTTTTTTCTTTTTTCTTTACTAATGAATTTACCGAAAAAATATTTAATTGAATTGTTATCCCAATTTTAAAATGGATACCCAATTCCTAAATTATAAGTAGCAATCCCTTTATTGCCAAAAAAACCAAAGCCGTAATTATTAGATAACTTTTCTCCTTTTGGTTGGGCTGGATTAACGACTTTATTTGCAACGTCAAGACGTAAAATAAGGAATGAAAAGTCAAGTCTAAGACCAACACCTGCTCCAACCGCTATCTGATTAATGGCGTTTGGTAATGAAAATTGAGCACCTTGCTTTTCATTTTTTATTGTCCAGGCATTTCCTGCATCTACAAATAGGGCACCGTTGAAAATTCCGGCAATTTTACATCTGTATTCGTAATTTGTTTCAAATAAAATTTCTCCGGGTTGTTCGTATAAATAACCATTTTGAGAGTTCCCTGTATAAGAGCCAGGACCTAATCGTCTTGGTTTCCATGCTCGGATACTGGAGTTACCTCCACTAAAGAAATATTTTTCATAGGGAAGAGCGTACAAGGACTCCTTGCTTGAATTACCTAGGGGTTGTGCATATCCCAAATTGAATCGAACCACGATTGAATTTTTTTTCTGGACAGGAATATAATACCTGATATCAAGCCCTAGTCTTACATACTGGAAAGTTTGTTTTCCAAATAATCGGCTGCTGTCTCTGTCTGAAGAAGAGGCATATTTGCTGGAAATAATTCTAGGAACAAATCCTCCGATATCCAAAGATGGTCTGAAATATTTGGTAACTTTTCTTGAGTTCAGATCATGGTTGTTATACATATAGCTAAATTGAAAGCTTGTTACAATAGAGGGTTTAAAACTTAAAAATAGATTGCTACCATTTTTTGTATGTAAGTCGTTTAGAAATTTGTTGTAGGCAGGATCAACCTTTGAATCTATATAACTTATATCAATTGGAGTAATAAAAAAATTGGAATAAATATTTCTGCTAAAGCTATAGGTAAGACCACACTTAAAAGATTCCCTTCTGTATTCTGGTCTTTTAACATAATTATATCCGGTATAAAATTTTACTTTTGGGGTATAATTTTTTGCCAATTCTCTTAATTTGGTGGGGAGTAATAATTGAGAGAGACCGATGGAAGTATAGGCAGAGAACTCCCTTGCTCTGTATGGCTCAGTATTAGACGTATTAGTATATTGTGCTTCGAAAGAGTATCGGAATACATTTTCAAAAACTTCAAGCCATCGGAATAAATTTCTGCTTTTTAAAGTAAAGCTAAGAAAAGGACCAGGTATTAATGCTTGTCCTACACTCATCCCATATTCCTGACTAATTTGGAATTTATTCATAGGCTGAGTATTTATAAAAGCACTAAGCGTATTGTCTGATGAGTCCTTCTTGTTTTCAATAATATTAACATTTACAAATTTGTACATATCCATTGAACTCAGCAACCGTTGTGTCTTTTGGAATTTTGATTGGCTGTATACATCATTAGGACGAATTTCTATTTTGTAATCCAATAATTTTCTGAGGTATGTTTTTTTGTAATAAGTATAGTGTACCTTTTTATACAGAAAGGTGTCCCTTACTGAATTTTTTGCCGAAGGCAAATCATTCATATTGAAATATAAATTGCTTAAGGTATATACTTTGTGTTTTTTCTCTATTAAGATCGCAATATCGATTTTATAAGGTTGTCTTAGACTATCAATTTCAAATAGAATATTTTGTCTTTGGATATTGAAGTAGCCGTTATCTTTTAAAAATTTATAAATATTTTCTCTTTCCGTTTTTAATTTTTCCTCATCGTAATTTTCATTTGATTTTATTGACTTTATATATAATTTTGGATTGTTGATTAAGCTACTTATTGCGGTATCATCAATGCTATATACAACGGAATTGATGACGGATGGTGTTCTAGGTTTAATAATGTAATGCACGGAAATTCTTTTTCTGTGTTTAGTAGTATCAATGGTAGCCGTCACTTCATTTTCAAAATACCCTTTCGAGAAAAGATAAGATTTCATTGAGAATATAGTGGTTTTTACTTTCAATGAATCAAATATCTCCGGCGGCTCTCCAAAAGATCGCATAAAAGAGTTTCCTTCGGAGAGAGAAAGGTCTTTTCGTTTTATTTTTTTTTCTTTTTTGTTTTGTAATTTGGTGGAAGCAGATTCTGATTTCGCAGAATTTATTTTTGTATCAAATTTTGTGATGATGCGTTCCTTTTTTCGTTTTATTCTGGGAGGTTTGTAAAATAATTTACCATAATTATAAAGGTTTACATAGGGGAGAAGTCCGAGAACCTTTCTGTTGTTTCGCTGTTTATATAAATCTGTCATGTTGGAATAATGGTCTTTAGGAGCACCTTTTAGACTATTTCTATAAAGGATATATTCTTCCTTCTTTAGGTGCTTGGTGGAAGAGCAACCCCAGAGAAAAAACATTGAAACAATGCAAATAAAAACGTAATATAGTGCCCGCAAAACCTTTGTCAAATGTTCTCTAAAAACAAATCGAAATTTATTAAATCCCTACAAATTAAGAAATTTCGCACAGAATATAAGAAATTTTTGGTGGAAGGAGCTAAAAGTACCGTGGAATTGATTAATTCTGACTATTTTATCAATGAATTATTTGTTACAGAAAATTTTCTCCAGGAAAATAATTCTTTAATTTCTAAGCGAAAATTAAAGCCTGAGATTATTTCAGAAGCTAATCTCAGCAGCATAAGTACCTATTCAACCAATGATTCAGCTTTGGCTGTGGTCTCAATGAAAGACAATCATCCTTTAGCTGCAGATAAAAATGAATTAGTAATTGTTTTGGATAGAGTAAAAGATCCGGGTAATTTGGGTACTATTATTAGAATAGCAGATTGGTATGGGATAAATAAAATAATCTGCTCTGAGACTACTGCCGACTTTTATAATCCCAAAGTAATAGCAGCAACAATGGGGTCTTTCACCAGAGTGGCAATGTATTATTGCGAATTAGAAAATTTTCTCTCAGGTGTTTCTCTCCTCATATATGGGGCCGATTTAGAAGGAGAAAATATTCATGAATTTCATTTTTCAAATTTCCAGGGAGGTTACCTTATTATGGGAAATGAGTCTGAAGGGTTAAGTTCGGAAG
>JANYCO010000025.1 GCA_025360235.1 Cytophagales bacterium | reverse complement strand
TTTTGCTGCAAAATTTAATACTGTATACTGTCCGTAGTTTAGCTTGCGTAACTACGGACTTATAATGAGAAGTAGGGTCTGTGACCCGATGCAAACGAAGCAATATTTTTTGTATAATGGCGTATGTTTTCAGGAGGTTACAAAATAAGGGATGAAAATTCAATTCATTACTTAACATTTGCAGTTATAGAATGGGTAGATGTTTTTACAAGAAAAGATTACTGTGATATAGTTGCAGAAAGTCTGAATTATTGTGTAGACAACAAAGGCATGCAGTTACATGCCTGGATAATAATGTCAAACCATATTCTTTTAATAACATCAGCTAAAGAAGGTTATATGCTTTCAGGACTGATGCGTGATTTTAAAAAGCATACATCAAAGACAATAGTGAATGCTATAGAAGCTAACTCAAAGGAAAGCAGAAAGAACTGGATGCTATGGATATTTAAAAAAGCAGGAGAGAAAAATACGAGGAATCAGGGACATCAGTTTTGGCAACAGGAGAATCATCCGGTAGAGTTATCTGATAATGAAATGCGAAAACAGAAGATGAATTATCTTCATCAAAATCCTGTAAGAGCCGGAATTGTAAGAGAACCTGAAGATTATGTATATTCAAGTGCAATTGATTATAGCGGAGAAAGGGGTCTGGTAAAGCTGGAAATGATATGAATATTGCCCGTGTCACAGACACTAAAGTTCATAAGAAATCCGTAGTTACGCAAGCTAAACTACGGATAGAGGGGGGTAAAGAGTTTGTTGGTGAAAACACCAATGCTATTTAAATAAGCTTTTTGTTACTTTTTAATTGCAATTTTAGAGTTTTCTTTCTTCGAATAATCCATAATTATCATCATTAATGCTTGTTTGTGTTGTTTTTAAGCAATTCATTTCACTTTCTTATTTAAAGATTAAAAACTGGGCGATATGATAGTGTGTATTTCTTGGTTGGTAACTGCAAAAACTATTTATACATTGGGCTAAATCTATGTTTTTTGATGGATTGCGTCTGTCGAGTAAATTTCCTTTCGGGCACAATCCCAACTACGGATGTTCTTATTTTATCTATAATTTCGTCTATAATAGATTCAATATCAATAGCTTGAAATAGCTTCACAAATGAGTATTTTATAAACTTGTAGGCATTGGTCCAATTGTATTGGTACCTGTATTTTCTGTTTCTTGTTTGGAACATGATTGATTCCTGAGCCTGGTTGCCAATCAACGTTGTAAGGTTCATCATGAAAATATGGCTATAAAATTCCTGGTAGATTCCTTCCTGTTTCTTGCATCCAAATTGTTCAAGCTTCATCTTGGGCTTTAGTTTTTTGTAACCCTCCTCTATATTCCAGCGCAATTGGTAAAGCTGGTCAATGTCCTGACGGCTGAATTTTTCCATGTCCAAAAGGCTACTTATGAGTATCTCCGTCTCCAAGCTGGGTAATTGTATTTTTGTGGCCCGCACCCAAATAGGGTTTGTATCGAGTCCCTTTTTCCTACATGTGGCATACTCTGCCTCAGATGGAGTCCATTCTATAAGAAAATCATCAGAATCAGTCCTTAGTACTTTTTCGCCAAACAATGAAGTGCTGGTCTTTAAGCGGATACAATAGTCCAAGCCATTGTTTGTCAGTATTTTGACAAAACCCATGTAGGAAAACCCACGATCAAAAATGGCAATTGAATTAGTTAATTTTGTTTCATTGATAAGTTGTGCGAGAATGGTTTTTTCCCCATTTTCAAAGGGGGCAATACTTGAGGCCAATACGAAATCTGACAGCACATCGTAAAGCATGCAAGCATTTGCCATCACTGTTTTTCCACCATTGGCAGAATCCCGGAACAATCCAAAATGCTCAATGGTACTTTTAGAAATAGGGATGTTTACAGTAGTTCCATCACCAGCGACGAGTCGATAACCTTTCCAGAGCTTTGGGGGTAAAGTTTCGATGAGCTTACCCAATTGAAAGTTTAAATCATGGAATATGTCAATTTTTAATTTGTACCTAGCTATCGAAAAAGCACCGGCAGTAATAGGTGGAATCTTCATTTCAGGAAAAAAAGTAGTAAGATTAAAATCAACAGAATCCTGAAAAGAGTGAAGGATCTTAAGAACAACCGCTGCAAAAGTTAATTTGTAATGTCGAGTAAAATAGGTCTCATTTAAGACTAACTCTTTGATATTGTTTCTGTTATGAATAGTATCAAAGATTTTTTTTAAGGACTTTGCTATTGCGCCCCCTTGAAGATTTGACAGTCATGCCGAATATTTATTTTATACTACAATATAAACACATCGTGTTGATTACCAATATTATAACTCTTATTTAAATAGCATTGGTGTCCTCACGTGACAACTATTCCCCCCACTTGCTCTCAAAAATTCGTAAAATTGCATCTTGCTTCAATACCTCTGCAATCTAACCCCATGGCAATCTAGG
>JANYCO010000215.1 GCA_025360235.1 Cytophagales bacterium | reverse complement strand
GTTTTTTATTGTAATAATCAACAAGGCAAGTGGTAGCAACCATACAACTCTTGCTTGCAATCGTTCACATGGAAAATTCAGGCCTGCTGTAACAAAAGAATTTACGATAATAGCAATTAACGAGAACGTTAAAAATTTAAGAGCAAGTGGATCTATTCGATTTCTTAAAAAGAAAAAAATGAAGAATGTAAATAATAGAGCCAGTGTATTTAAGACAAGGTTAACTACGTTAATCGTTTTTAAATCATTGAACGCTTCATCTTTAAAATTTTGTCTTGAATGAAGATAAGTAGTAAGTTCTTTGTGAAATCTCCAATGTATTTGGTCATAAGGAGGAGTGCCTTGGTTGTAGGCAGATATTCCTTGTCCAATATCGTTTCTAAATAGCTGAAGAATGCCGTATTTGAAGGATTCGTATATATTCAGGAATAAATATTTTGGTTTTTTTAGAGTTCCGTTAATTATTTTATCATACTCCGCCTTACTGTCTACCCATTCCCCGGTTTTATAAAAAACCCCTTTTGATTCCCATAAAAATTCGTAAGCATATTCAGGTAAGCTATCTTTATAGAAGCATAATTTACAATCTTTATATTCGTTGGTGGAACAATTCTCATCTAAGAATTTTTTTAAGATGCCGGCTTCAACAAGATGAGCCATCAAAAAGGCATGCGAACCCTTAGATAAAATAAATTTCTTTTCCGCAACGTAATTTATAGATGGTAAAATAATCCAAGCAGAAATGATTAACGCTACGGTTGCTAAAATTCTTTTCTTTTTTGAAACAGGGGTAAAAATAGTCCATTTAGCAGAAAGGAAATATTCAATGTTTATGATTATTACTATTAATGATGAAATTAAAAGGAAGTGTGAAAAATGTGTAATTAAAGAGCAAATTAGAATAATAGAAAACAGAATAGAATCGAATATGCTGATGTCCTTGTCGTAAAGTAATAAAAAAAGAATCATTATAGATATTGGGGCGAAAAAATCAGGCATTAATTGATTCGAGTACCAGCCAATGCCTGTGAATAGTGTTAAGAAGGCTATACTGCACAGGAAGAATAAGGTTAGTTTTCGCTCACCGATTAAGCATTTAAACAGTTTAAAAATGACAAGTGAGGTAATTAGGTTTTGGACGAAGACAACGAGCCAAAGTGATTTTTTTAATGAGAAGGCAAAAATAAACAGGCCGTAAGTTATAGGTCTGTCATTGGGTATGAATTTATCAAAACCGCTGTATAAATAAGTTCCGGTATCTGAATATACCAAAGGGTACCCATTATACAATGAAATCGTCATTAGTACAATGGTTCCCATTAAGATGTTAAAGATATCAGTATAGGAGTAGTTGATTTTAAACATTGGTAGTTAGGAAGGTTGAAATAAATAGCAAGAGTATTTTTGCTGCTATTGCTCAATACTCTTGCTGACCTTACAAATGTATCACTTCCCCATAAGCCGCTGCTGCAGCTTCCATGATGGCTTCAGACATTGTTGGGTGTGGGTGTATCGCTTTTATTAATTCATGGCCTGTTGTTTCCAGTTTTCTTGCTACTACAATTTCAGCGATCATTTCTGTAACGTTTGCACCTATCATGTGCGCGCCTAAAAGTTCGCCGTATTTTGCATCGAAGATTAGTTTTACGAAACCTTCTTTCGCTCCTGCAGCACTGGCTTTGCCAGAAGCTGAGAACGGGAATTTGCCTACTTTAATTTCAAGCCCTTTTTCTTTTGCTGCTTTTTCGGTTAGTCCTACAGAAGCAATTTCCGGAGAACAATAGGTACAGCCTGGGATGTTTCCATAGTTTAAAGGCTCAGGATCATGTCCGCAGAATTTCTCTACGCAAATAATTCCTTCTGCAGAAGCTACGTGTGCCAGTGCAGGGCCTTTTGTGATATCACCGATGGCGTATACGCCTGGGATATTTGTTTTGTAGAAATCATCTACTACTACCTTTCCTTTGTCGGTAATCACTCCTGTTTCTTCAAGCCCAATACCTTCAATGTTGGTGGCAATTCCTACTGCAGAAAGTACAATGTCACATTCTATTGTTTCAGTTCCGCTTTGTGTTTTTACAGTAACTTTGCATTTTTTACCTTTGGTATCTACCGCTTCAACCGATGCATTGGTCATTATATTGATACCGGATTTTTTGAATTCTTTTTCCAGAGTCTTAGAAACATCTTCGTCTTCTACCGGAACAATGTTGGGCATAAATTCAACGATCGTTACTTTCGTACCCATTGCATTGTATACATAAGCGAACTCAACACCAATAGCTCCTGAACCAACGATTACCATACTCTCTGGTCTTTTCTCAAGTACCATCGCTTTACGGTAACCAATAATTTTATCGTTGTCAATTTTTAGATTTGGTAATTCTCTGGAACGTGCTCCTGTAGCCAATATGATATGATCAGCAGCGTAAATAGTTTTTGTCCCTTTGTCGTCGGTAACTTCTATTTGTTTATTTGGTTTTAGTTTGCCAAACCCGTTGATCGTTTCTATTTTATTTTTTTTGAAAAGGAATTGAATTCCTTTGCTCATGCCACCTGCTACATCACGGCTTCTTTTTACCACGGCTGTAAAATCAGCTTCGGCTCCGGAAACATTAATACCGTAATCTTTTGCATGTTTGATGTATTCAAATACTTGCGCACTTTTCAACAAAGCTTTTGTAGGAATACAACCCCAGTTAAGGCAGATCCCACCTAGTTCGGCTTTTTCTATTACCGCCACTTTTTTTCCTAGTTGAGAAGCTCTGATAGCAGCTACATAACCCCCAGGGCCACTTCCTACTACTATAACATCGTATTTTGCAGACATTTATGTATAATCGTTTTAGTAATTTGCTTTAATGCAGAGCAAATTTAAAGGATTTAAGCAGAAAGTAAAAAAGATGGTTATTTATATTATTTCTTATTTTTCCCAAGGTTAAAAGGTCTGGTTACATTAAATCCGAACATGATGTTCCCTTTACTCCATTTACCAGTAGTTTCGCCTATAAAGGCCTTGTCAATCATTCCCATTGAATTGGTGCAATGCAATTGAAATACGTGGCCGCCTGTTTCAATATCAAAGCCAATTGAGAAGGAGTTAGCATAATTTACTTTTTTAACGCCGCTTCTGTAATATGTTTGATTAGGCAACAGATAGAAGTATTCCGCATTTAGTGAAAGCCGTTTTGTTAATTTATATCTTCCTGAAAGCCCCACTGCAAAAATATCATTCTTTACATCTTTATAGGCAACAAGATTTCTGTGAATTAAAGTCGGAGACAATTGTAAAGAAAGACTTTTGCTGAATTTTCGTGCTATCAGTGCCTGGTAGGTATAATTCAAGCGGTTGTTGAAATCGGCATCCAATGTAGGATCTTTAATTCCTACCAAAGCAACACTTGAGAATAATACTACAGAAACGGGCATTACTCTCGCTCCTTTACTTTGTTTTAATAATTTATATTTCAGATAACCATCGTAAACTTTATTCAAGGAGTTTCTGCCAAGTCCAACTTCTAAACGGTCTGTAATGCCATATTCAAAGCCAAGTCGTATTGTAGCTCTGTCTAATCCAAAAAAGTTATACGCTCCATCGCTGAATTCCCCAAACCGGTGTGAGATTACAAAGGATAAAACTTTTTTTCCTACAGTTTCTACTGATTGGCCATTAATCACTCTGTTGCCTTTGAATGTGGCGGTGGCATATTCCGTGGTGTTGGAATCTTTGGTTTCCTTTTCCATTAAATTCATCAAATCATCTTGAGCAACAGAAATCGTTGTTGATATTCCAAAAAGGAGAACAAGAAAGTAGTATTTCATATAAACTAGAATAAAATGTATTGTTAATTATTTATTGTAAGGGTCATAAGCCATGTCCACTGTTACTTCTATAGTTTCTGCTATTTTTTGAAAAACTACTTTTGGGATCTCAATATTATAATCCGCAAGTTTTACAGGAAATTTAGCCTTCGCAATGATCTTCTTATCTTTTACTTCAATGGTTCCGGTTACTTTTACAGGTTTTGTAACATTGTGAATCGTTAGCTCGCCTTCAATGGTTGCATTGTAGGTGCCATTGGTTTCAAACTTTACAGCAGGAAGATTTGTGATTTTTCCTTTGAACAGAGACTTAGGATATTTTTCTGATTCCATATAGTTTTCATTGAAGTGTGTTTGCATCAATGATTTTTTGAAAACAAAATCGGTAATTGACATAGAGAATACAATTCCGCCATCATCAGTATTTATAAAACTAGTAACTTTGTTGTTTACAGCGTCAATATCTTCAACAGGAGTGGTGGAGAAGAAAGAAATTTTCCCAGTACTTGTATGGTACTTTCCTTTTTGAATCGAAAATCCAAAAAGAACAAATGATAATACGAATAAAATTAAGATGCGATTTTTCATGATAGTTATATAGTTTTAGTTTTGGGGATATCCTTTATCTACCCAATTTTTTATTTGACGAATTTGACAATCGGTTAACATACCTCCATCGAAGGGCATCGGTATGTAATTAGGAAGATGTGCTGCGTTGCCATAAAATCTTCCATCTGCAGCGAAGGTTTTTAATACATTATAATCTTCTAGAATGATGCCACCACTTTTAGAATTCGAAGCCTTGCCATGGCATCTATAGCAATTGTCCTGCAAAATTTTGGTAATGGTGACGCTATAAGTAACGTTGGAAGTATCACAGAAAAATTCTTCTTCGTTTTTGTATTGGCAGGAAGTAATGGTGAACTGGACAATCGTCATGAATGCCAGAGCTAACAATACCAGGGTGTAGTTTTTCATTAGTTGAATTATTTATTTTATATAAATCCCTGTTAGTTAGATATTTTTATTCGATTTTTCAACTTATTTTCTGAATTTTATAATAAATATACTCTTTTAAGTCATTTTAGAATACACCTTTATATTTCCACATTATTTATATCTTTACAAACTTGAAATTTTTGAAATATTAAAACAGTAATCAAATTATGACTTTATTATCAGGAAAAAATGTGCTGGTAACGGGTGCTTCCAAAGGCATCGGACGTGCCATTGCCATGAAGTGCGCTGCAGAAGGCGCTAACGTTGCTTTTACCTATTTGTCTAGCGTAGAAAAAGGAGAAGCTTTAGAAAAT
>JANYCO010000001.1 GCA_025360235.1 Cytophagales bacterium | reverse complement strand
TTATTGAAGGAGCGAAAGAAGGATTTGAAACCTCTATAAAAATTATTCCATATGTGGTAGGTATGTTGGTGGCGGTATCCTTATTTAGAAATTGTGGTGCAATGACTTTTCTGATGGATGGTCTTCGTTCTATGATGGTAGCGATTGGTTGGAATGCCGATTTTATTGAGGCACTTCCAACGGCTCTAATGAAACCCCTTAGCGGCAGTGGGTCCAGAGCAATGATGATCCAGTCTTTCGGGCCCATAGTCGATTCTAAAGCGCTTTATGTTGACTCTTTTCACGGCCGTTTAGCCTCAATGTTTCAAGGTTCAGCTGAAACTACTTTTTATATTTTGACCGTTTATTTTGGATACGTTGGAGTTAAAAATTCACGTTATGCCCTTACCACTTGCCTGATTGCTGATCTGGCTGGAGTAATAGCGGCAATCTTTTTAGCGTACCTCTTCTTTCACTAGTGATTGGACTTAGGATTAGAAGGATTGTAAGATTATATATTCGAAATATTGATAGCGCTTATTTTATGAGGGAAAAGGTAATCCTAAAAATTCAATAATCTTTAATTCTGGTATTGCTTTTTCAATATTTTTTTCTAACTTATGTAGAATTACTAACTATAACTTTATACAAAACTTATGAGGATACTTTTTTTACAAACTAAGCTTCTGTTGGTGTTGTTCCTTCTTTTTATCAATTCTGTTTCCGCACAAAATAAAATGCAGCTCATTGAAATGGAACGTGAAGCGGATGCCAATTTTAGGGCAAATAATTTTCCGGTAGCGCTTCCTTTGTATTTAAAACTTGACAGTTTAAAACCTAATACCGACAACTATCGCTACCAAATAGGCGTTTGTTATGTGGTGGTTGAAGATAATGTGAATGCCCTAAAATATTTAGAACCTTGCATTGCAGCATACGACAGACATCCAGCCGCTTTAAATTATTATTTAGGAAGAGCCTATCACCTGTCGCATAAATTTGACGAGGCCATTGTACGTTATTCCATGTATCAGCAAGGATTTAAGAGTAAGGCCAATCTTCAAATAGTGAAGGAAGTAGAGCACGACATCGTCATGTGTGAAAATGGAAAGGAGTTGATCAAAAAACCGCTTGAAATTGAAATTATAAATCTTGGTCCGGAAATAAATACTATATATCCGGAATATGGTCCTGTGATTTCGGCAGATGAAAAAGAACTCCTATTTACCTCTGGCAGGCCTAATACTACAGGCGGAATGATTGATGAAATCGATGGACTGTATTATGAAGACGTTTATTTTTCGCATAAGAAAGACGATAAATGGTCGAATCCTATTCAGATGAGTACAAACATTAATACACCTGATAACGACGCCAGTATAGCCTTAAGCCCTGATGGACAGACGTTGTTTCTTTACCGATTTGATATGAATGGTTCAAAAGGAAATCCTTCCGGAGATTTGTATACCGCCAAACTGGAAGGTAAAGTTTGGTCGAAGACAGAACGACTTTCTGAAAAAGTAAATACACCTGGTTGGGAGCCTGGAGCTACGATTACTGAAGATGGAAGTATATTATATTTTGTAAGCAATAAACCAGGAGGAAAAGGCGGAACGGATATTTATTTCAGTAAAAAACTTTCTGATGGCAGCTGGGACAGGGCCGTTAATATGGGAGATAGCATCAATACAGAGTACGATGAGGATTCTCCATTCATACATCCAGATGGAAAGACACTTTATTTTAGCTCTAAGGGTCATAATTCTATGGGAGGTTTTGATGTATTTATTTCTAAATACAATACTGATAAAAAAACCTGGGGTAAACCGGAAAATTTTGGATACCCTATCAGCACGGCACACGATGATCTTCACTTTGTATTATCACCAAATGCGAAAAGAATTTATTTCTCTACCATAAGAGATGGAGGGTATGGAAATAAAGATATTTATTATGCCAATATCCAGAAAGAAGCCGCGAAGGTATTGTTGATTACAGGGATTGTCACCGATTCTGCTACAGGTAAACCTGTAGAAGTTAAAATCAGGGTTGCCGACAGAGAAACTGTAGAAGAAATTGGTACGCACTTTTCGAACAGTTCTACAGGGAAATATACCCTGGTCCTTAATCAAGGGAAAAATTATGATTTGATATTTTCTTCTTCAAAATTTGGTACCAGGTATGTAAATCTTGATCTTACAAAAGTAGAGGAATACAAAGAACTTGAAAAAAATGTCGCGCTTATAGCCAGTAGTAGAGAGGTGTTGATCAATGTGGTGGATGAAGAAACTAAAAAAGGAATAAATGCGAAAATAAAATTAATGAATCTCGATGGACAGGATGTAACACTGGAGGAAGGTGCCGGGCGTGAAGGTCGTTATACCGTAAAATTGAAAGAGGGTAATATTTATAATGTAGAAATTAATAAGTTAGGTTATGTGTTTACCGACAATCAGATTTTGGTTCCAACAGCAGAACAAGTAAAAGGGGATAGCATTCTGACCTTTGAGATTAACCTTCGTCCTATTAAAGAGGGATCTAAGCTGGTGCTTAAAAATATTTACTTTGCTTCTGATGAATCAAAACCTTTAGAAACTTCTAAAGAAGAATTAGATAAGGTAGCGGGTTTTATGAAACAAAACCAGACAGCTGTTATTGAGATATTAGCACATACTGATGACGTAGGGGATGATACCTATAACCTAAAGCTTTCAGAAAGAAGAGCAGCAGAAGTAGTGAGTTATTTAGTAGCCAACGGTGTTCCTTCCAACAGGCTAAAATCAAAGGGCCATGGAAAAAATTTACCAATAGCCAAAGGCACTTCAGATGAAGAAAGACAACAGAACAGGAGAGTGGAGTTGAAGATTCTTAAAAAATAAAAGGGAAGAGGTAGAAAATGAAAATGGTGAAAAGTGAAAGGTAAGAAGTAAAAGGTATTACCATCTACTTCTTACTTTTCACTTTCTTTATCTTAGCACCTGCACCCAACCTTTCACATATTTTGCGTTAAGGTCGATTCCGTAATAATAGATTCCTTCTGTAACATCATCAGCACACCAATGGAAGTTTCTGTCAGAATTTTTGTAGACTCGTGCTCCCCAACGGTTGTATATTTCTATTGATTTGAAGATATACGTACAGTTATCTGCCGGGAGATTGGGTAGGTAAAAGCAATCATTATGACCATCTGCATTTGGAGTAATGAGATTCGGTGGGTTTATGATTCTACCGGGATGGCCTCCCATGCA
>JANYCO010000728.1 GCA_025360235.1 Cytophagales bacterium | reverse complement strand
CACAAAGTGTTACTTTTTTCACATTAAAAGATAAAAAGAAAGTTACTGATTATCAAGTAATTTTATATGTTTTAATTGTTTATTCCTCATGTTTTTAATTTTTTCTTTTGTTTATTTCACCAAACTGGCAGAAAGAAAATACTTTCTGAATTTCCTGCCACCAGATGGGAAAATCTTAGTTTCTGCAACAAGTAAATTTATCTGTTTTCTGATGGTACTGTACTTAATTTCCTTACCAATTCTTTCATGTATTTCATCAAGTGTACTAATATTATAATCCTTTAAGTCCTGCAAAATTAATTCACGTAACCTATGGTTTTCAATTTTCTTTAAACTAGTTCTACCTTTGAAATTTGCCTTACGAAGGAAATCGGGATTAACAAAATACTCAACACCTTTTGTTTTACCTTTTGTCTTTATCAGTTGTAATTCCGGTAATCTCCCTAACCAATCCCTGATAGCATTTGGCTGAGGAAGGTTTAATACTTTTGAAAACTCTGTTGCTGAAAGAGTGGTGTGTTGGGCAATTAAGCCGAGGCAAATAATTTCTCTCTGCCGAAGTTGAAATTCTTCATTAGCTCTGCTCACCAATTTAACTACTTCGCTTTTGAGAATTCGCCTTTTTATAGTTATTGTTACCCTATCTTCTCCTTCAGTTGGGATAGGAGCTTGCTTACCATTAGATAAAAGAATTTCATACATTTTGTCAAAGCCTGTTCCTTCCCTTTCCATCAGTTTTAAGTCATAGAAAATTTTTGCAAGGTGCTCATTGCGTTTTACTGTTTTGTGCAAGATATTTTCCGGAGTAACACCAATTGGAAACCTGCCAGGATTGTGAACTTCCAACCGGTCTGGAAAAAGGTTGATAAAAATATCACCCCTTGTAGTGTATGGTCGATGCACTAAGGCATTAGCAATTAATTCACGAATAACATCTTCCTCATAGTTAAGAATGAATTTTCTGAAAATGCCATCAGCTAACTCAATGCCCTCTTTCCAATCTGGTATCTGAGTCCAAACTGCTTCAATTAATTCTTTGGGATTAAGAGAGAAATCATCCCAAACAATTTTATTCACTTTGTTATCATTTTCATCATACTTTATAAACTGAATGACAGGAGCATAAAGTAACTTAGCACGGTCAGTTCTCTTACCTACCCAAAGCACTCCAAGATTAGTAAGAAACTCACCCTCTGACATTAAGTAATACTCAAGTAACTCATTAGGAGTTTTTTGTTTTACAAAATCAGAAACACGATCAGAAGAACGAATATCGTCAACAAACTGCTGTAACTTTGTGGGGTCAGCCTCAGCTTTTTTGATATTTCTTACAAGCTTTGTTTCCCAAATAAAAGCAGGTTTATCTGTTACTAAGCGTAGTAACTCTTCCGGAGGAAGAGGTACACAGGTGTCTGACACCCTCACATAATAGCGTCCGTCAGTGGTGCTAGCAATTGTTGAAACGGATTGAAAAATATTAAGTTCAATATATTCTCCACCATTTGGGGCAGTCCTTAACTCAGGATGAGTACCCACATTTGTAGTAAGTTCAGAAATACGTTTTTTTATTTTTTCAGGTAATTGAGCATTTATTGTTTGTGATGCAGGAGGCAATTTTTCATTATTTTCAATTCCTATAAAAATAGTACCACCTCTTGCATTTGCAAAGCAAACACAGTCTTTTGCCAATTCAATCCAATTGGCTGTATCGCCTGTGACTACACGAATTGATTTTTTTTCTATGTCTTGTGTTTCGTTCATTATAATGAAATTAGAATCTTTCAATAGATTAGCTGACATATTGTTGTATAAATATTTAGTTTGTTTTTTATATTAATCATTGGCAATAGGTTTAGAAATTTTTAAATATCAAATTATAAAAACCAAAGGTTGTCTTTGCCAAAGGATGGGATTGATTTGTTTTCAAAGTAAGGGAAAATCTCTGCCACCATTTCAGGGTATTTAATTGTTACCGGAAGGTTTTGCTGCTTAACGCTTTTCCAATACATTCTGCTAAACTGATATACCTGATCAATCAAAGCTTTTACTATACTGTAATCGTCTAAAAGTTCTTCTTGCGTGGAGGTAATTTTTATTTTTATCGGGAATGGAAACCCATCAATCTTTTCTGTGACACTGTTACCGTATCGTGTGTTGTTGCAAAGTAAAAAGGTATTCCAACCTATTTTTACATAGGTGCCACTAATGGGAATA
>JANYCO010000718.1 GCA_025360235.1 Cytophagales bacterium | reverse complement strand
CATCAACAGTAAAATCCAATTCATCAAGAGGGCTGCCAGAGGGTATCGCTTCACCAAAAACTTCAAACGCATGATTCTTTTTGTTTTTGGCGTTCTCAAGCCCAATATCTACGCCTTTCCAACTAAAATCATTTAGAACCATGGTCTTCAACTTTCAAAGAACTTTTTTTCTAAATATGTGTACGGTACTGAAACCTACACCCCAAAAATTTCTCCGTTATCATGTCAATTCGCAGCAGTGGAAAGAATTATTTCCCGCAGACTTCAACGGAGAAGGACGATATATTCTTACTTTTCACAAAATTGGTAAACGCCTGTTGTATAGTGACAACGGTAACAGTCTCTATTCTTCCGACGACCTTGGCGATACATGGCAATCCGACAAACAAGGCTTACCACCTACATTTTTTATCAATCAATTTGTTACTATTGGCAATTTTGTCTATGCTTTGGGGTCGGTATTTGGCAAAGGCGGCATTATTTATCGTGCCTCCCTCTCTCCATTAACCGCAGTAGAGCGGGAGCATCGTTTGGTTGCATCGGAGGTTTTTCCTAATCCTGCCACAGAAACGGTTTCGTTTCGTGTCCATCTTCCCGCAAGTACAAGGGTAGATGTGCAACTCTATAATAGTGTCGGAAGTCTCGTCCTAGAGCGCAGCACAGTATGGGCTAGTGCCGGAGAATTTGAGACGCTTCTGCCTGTCGGTACACTTCCTAATGGTACATATACTGTGATGCTCCGTGCGGGACAGTATATTTATACGAAAATGATAACCGTTATTCACTGACAACTTCTACCCTTTTTATTCTCTCAAATCTCTATGAAAAATTTACTTGCATTGATTGGTTTTCTTGTGCTATCCTGCACTCTTGGGTATGCACAGCGTATCAATACATCAAAAGCACCATCCCTATTTACAGAAATTACCCCTTTATCACCGCAACTTCGAGCCATGACTACAACTACTTCAACAGTAAATATGATTGATAGCTTGCGAGTAAAACCTTGGGTTGATAGTGTGCGGATTGCACATATAAACATGGATTTTCGAGCATTGCTAACCCAACGAGAACTCACCCTAAATTTTTTTGGTGGTGATACATTTATAGCTCAGCGTAAAAAGATACAACCGCTTGCAGAAAATTTGTTTAGCTGGCATGGTGATATTCCTCAATACCGTGCGTCAATAACCTTGATAGTTCGCCCCCAATCATTACGTGGCGAACTCCATCTTGCCGACCACATTTTTCACATAGAAACAATGCCGGACAAAAGCATCTTACTGTATCGAGTTAATACGATGAAGTTACCGCCAGTAGCGGCAGATTAGTTCTTCCATCTATAACCGAAGGCATTTGTATGATGACTAAAGTGCAATATGCGCAATACCACATAATAGAGGCGGATATAGCCGGAGCGCAGGAGTTTTTTTGTCTCGCTAGATAGGCTATCGTCGGGCATTTATTTTGTCCGTACTAATGTTTGCAGGCAAGTGTTAGTGCGGCGTTTAGCGGTGGTGCGGTAGGGTATCGAAACCTGAACTTGAGGCATATAAAACAATACATCATGCTTAACATTCTTATTACAGGCATTTCCTCCGGTATTGGCAACAATGTTGCTACATATCTCCACCACAAGGGTTTTCGCGTTATTGGTACAAGCCGAAACCCGCAAAATGCCTCCGCAGCCTTTAACATTATCCATGCCGATATAACCGATGAGGTGTCCGTCCGTCAGGCAGTAATGCTTGCACAATAGAAATTCGGTGGAGCGATTGATATACTGATTAACAATGCCGGATATGGTTTATTTGGTCCCTTTGAAGCAACGTCAATGGAGGAAGCACGAGCGCAATTCGAGACCAATTATTTTGGTGTTGTTCGCATGACGAAGGCAGTTTTACCGCAAATGCGGCAACGTCGTAGTGGGCGGATTATTACCATTGGTTCGATGGCAGGGCTTATCGGAATGCCATTTCAAGATTATTATTCAGCAAGCAAATATGCTTTGGAAGGTTTGACTGAAGCTCTTCGTTTGGAGCTTCTACCATTCAATATTCATGTTACTATTATTGATCCCGGCGATTTCAAAACCTCATTCACTTCCAATAGACACACGGTTACTTTGTCTAATGTTCCCAACCAATATCACGATAGATTCCATCAAATGCTTGCCTTTTATCAATCAGAAGAGCAGAACGGCTCTAATCCAATCATCATTGCCAACCATATTGAAAAACTCTTGACAAGAAAGGCTACTCCGAAAGTACGATATGTGCTGGGAAAGCGCTTACAAACTATTGGGATCTTGGTAAAAAGAATTATAGGGGAGACCTATTTTGAAAAAATACTACGCATGATGTGGAAGCTCTAAACACAGTGATTACAAAAGAGTGAAGCCCACCAAATGGCGGGCTTTATTTTTCACATCCCGCCCTGCTCTACATTCGCCATTGATTTATTGAAGGCTTTGGCAAGTATCAAGAATATCACCATTTTTCTTTTTATCAACTACTGTCTTAATATTTTCTGTACCTTCGCTAGTAATTTAGCATCATTACAATTGTTTAACAGCATCTTACATTCTTTTTTAAGTTCCGAAATTGAAGAAAGGACTTTGTCCTTTTTTGAATCAGAA
>JANYCO010000690.1 GCA_025360235.1 Cytophagales bacterium | reverse complement strand
TAAAATCCTTCATTTCAGCATAATAATTAATATATTCCAGAAATATTCCAAAATCAAGTTATTAACTTGTACTTTCAAATTACATTTATGAAAATACTGGTTATAGAAGACGAAGCTGGAATGCTTAATAGCATCACTGCTTATTTTGCCAAGTCAGGATATATATGCGAAGTGGCTACTAATTTTTCGGAGGCCGAAGAGAAAATTCATCTTTATGAATACGATTGTATTATCCTCGATATTACGCTTCCCGACGGCAATGGCCTTGATATTTTAGAACAGCTCAAAAAAAATAAATCAAAAGCAGGAGTCATTATTTTATCTGCTAAAAATTCTTTAGACGACAGGGTGAAAGGACTTACACTTGGAGCTGATGATTATCTCCCAAAGCCTTTTCATTTAACAGAATTAAATGCCCGGGTTCTGGCAATCTTCCGGCGCATGAAATTTGAAGGAAATAAAGAAGTTAGTGTTGGGAATATACGCCTTGACCTTGATGCTCAAAAAATGCACGTGGAAAAACATGAATTGGTTTTAAAAAAGAAAGAACACGAATTGTTGCTTTTCTTCATTTCTAACCAATCACGGATTATTAGCAGGTCTTCTTTGGTAGAACATATCTGGGGTGATAATACGGATAGAGAAGATTCATTCGATTTTTTATATTCTCAAATCAAGAATCTAAGAAAGAAACTACAGGAAACCAAAGCTGATTATACAATAGAGGCAGTCTATGGAATCGGATATAAATTTGTGAAGGTATGAAATTATTAAGCATTACCACCAGGTATTTCCTCCTTCTTATTTTTACAATGCTCCTGATATGGTGTGCCGTATTTTATTTTTCGTTAATGTGGACAGTGTATATGGATATTGAAGAATATCTTATTTCCCGTCAACATGAGATTGTAAAGTCTTTCAATAAAAATCCTAAACTAATTGCGGGAGACTCTTTATACCAAAGCGATTTCAGAGTAAAAGAAATTTCCAAAAAGGAATATCAGGAATTTTCGTCTAACTACTTATTGGGAAAATTTGACGATACCAAGATCTACGATGAGATTGAAGGAGAGGACGAGCCATTTCGTAAGATGGAATCGACTTTTACTCATAAGGGAAAATATTACAAACTTTCTATTGTGGCATCACTTTTAAATTCTGAAGAACTATTAGTGACCATTATGGTAGATATTCTGATCTTTTCTATTATCCTATTCGGATTGGTTTTTATATTGAATAGATTTTTATTGCGAAAGTTGTGGAAACCTTTTTATGAAACAATTCTTAAGGTGAAACAATACAGACTCGATAAAGATAGTAAACTGGAATTAACGAATAGTACTATTGTCGAATTTAAAGAATTGAATGATTCGATTGAAGAGTTGATTGAAAATAATCTGAAAGTATATTATAGTCAAAAACAATTTATAGAGAATGCCTCGCATGAAATGCAAACTCCCTTAGGAGTAATACGAAATAAAGTAGACCTGTTGACAGAATTGCCTTCCTTAAACGATGAACAAGCTGTCTTGATTGGAGCTATAACAGAGCACGTAGATCGATTATCAAGATTAAATAAAACACTTCTGTTACTTTCGAAAATAGAAAACAATCAGTATTCGGAAAATGAATCCGTGGACATAGCTATGCTTATCGAAGAGTGTTGTGAAGATTTTTCTGATCTGATTGAGTTTAAAAAAATTATCCTTAGAATAGAAAAGCAATCCTCCATTATCCTTAGTATGAACATGGACCTTGCAAGGGTTTTATTTTCTAATCTTATTAAAAATGCTATTAACCATAATATAAATTCGGGTTTTATCACTATTACAATTGGAGCGCATAAAGTTTTAATTAGCAATAGCGGTAAAGAACTTAATGCATCACCGGATATTTTATTTGAAAGGTTTAGTAAAAAATCAGACAATCCTCAATCCACTGGATTAGGTTTGGCGATTGTGAAAAGCATTTGTACTTTTTATAATTTTACTATTTCGTATTCGTATAAAGAGAAGATTCATACCGTTGAAATAAATTTTTAATCATTCCAGAAATCTTACAGTATTGTAGTATAGATTTGATCTATAAGTTCATCTAAATAATTTTAATTATGAAAAAGATAATTTTTATAACAACCATGCTTTTGACTGGATGGTCAGTCCAAGCACAAAAAATAAGTTCAGAAAAAGTTCCTACTCTTGTAATAGAGAGTTTTAATAAATTGTATCCTGGTTCGGCAAATGTAAAATGGGAGATTGAGGAAGAAAATTATGAAGCTACCTATAAAAAGGATAAAATAAAATCTGCAGTGGTCTTCTCGGCAGCAGGAGTACTTATTCAATCGGAGAAGAGTCTGGGATCTGTCAACGAGCTTCCTGCGGCAGTATTAGCTTCCTTAAAGAAAGATTTTGCAGGTTATTCTTATGAAGAACCAGAGATCGTAAAGTCGGGAGATGGGAAAGTGTCATACGAAGTAGAGGCTGAGAATGCTAAAGGGTCTTACGAATTGTTTTATGATGCACAAGGTAATCTTATTAAGAAAACTCAAATAGAAGGAAAAAAATAAATTTGACCGGGAGTAAGCTTGTAAGGTTTACTCCCTTTTTTATATTGTTATATGGAATAGTATTAATTACTATCTAATATCTTTGCTGAAATGAAAAAAATAGTACTGGTTCACCTATTGTTGGCATTTTTTAAAATTGCGCAAGCACAATTAATTCCGGATAGTACAAAGGTTCTTGATACCATGAAACTTCCCTTTTCTATTTCCGATGTGAAGCGCTTGTCGGAGGAGGATTTACAAAATAAAAAGGAAGGAGTCTATTTTACAGGTGTGCCGGAGTTCAGTTCTGATCCTCTGAATGGATTTGGTTATGGAGTAGAAGGTTCTTTGTATTTTAACGGAAAAAAATCTGACCCGTTTTTTGCTTATACTCCATACAGAAGAAAGTTAGACCTTGTTTTATTCAATACTTCTAATAAGCAAAG
>JANYCO010000687.1 GCA_025360235.1 Cytophagales bacterium | reverse complement strand
GATGAACAGAGGCTTAATAGGCCTTCTCTTATAAATTTATAATTTAAAGTGTTGGTTTTCAGAAGTATTATTTTATAAATATTTTTGAAATGGAAGTGTAACGAAATCGGATTGCTGCACCTTAGTTATACTTACTAACTTTTATTTTACTATGAAAAGAATTCTTTTTTTAATTTTTGTCATAATAGTTACCTGTTTTGACAGCGTATTTTCGCAGAATGCATTTGAACTACAATATCTTGATGGTTCAAATAATGTTGTACCAAATTTGACGCTTACAAGAGGACGGGGGGCTACTGATATTGGCAAAGTCAGGTTGGTGGTAACTAATCCTTCTGGCAGTATTCAGGGAGGACAATACTTGTTAAGGAGTTATTCTTCTGTGCCAATGGGGTTATTTATGCAAAACGCAAGTACTTCTTCTTCTGCTACTATTAGTTTAAGTACGGCCAATGAGAATGAGCTTACGATTAATTTGCCATCTACTCCGATTGTTGCCCCTATCAATATAGACATAGAAATATGGGCTGGTCAGTGTTTTTTATTTCGGACAGGTGATCCTACAACTCTTTCTGTTAATTTTCCATTTAGCTTGTTGGATAATCTGAATAGCCCTTTGGCTTTTATTGGAAATAATTCAAATAAAACTATTGCGATAAATCAAGGTTCTTACTTGACACATTCAGGTCTTAGTGATCCGGATAATCAATATCTCAATGTGGTTCCTGTAAATAAACAAGTAACTTTTAGTTTTGTATTTGTAAATAATTCAGGAGTTCCTTTTGATGGAATATTGTCGTTTAAAGAATCGAACACTATAGGAAATGCGTATGATATTAGAACTGTAAATTTCTATAAATGGAACAATATAACATCTTCCTGGGGAAGTCCATTTGCGACTTTTTCAAACCCCCAACTAAATACGGTTGTTAGTAATAATGACAATAATTTTTTTATAAATGGAATGCCCCCTGTCGCTCTCTCTGGATTGGGCCTTCTTGAAAAAATAAAAATTGAAGAAATAGTAGAAGTGAACGGTTGCTTAGCTAACACAGGAGCTAATGATGCTAATCCAATTATTAGTTGTGGATATTCCGCTAACGACTTTTGCGCTAATCAAACTATAGGAACCCATATCGCATCTACCATAATTGCACCGTCTTTGGTTTATGATTTGCAAAATGCAGTCAGTAACCACGCGTGTTATGGAGATCCTTCCTCTTCACCAACAGTAAGATCTATTGGAATTACGAACAACGGGAATGATATAGCGCGCAATGTGATGTTGCATCTTTTTAATTATTCATTAATATCTAATACCAGTATTCTTTATAACCCATCCGATATTTATATAAAAGTAACAAGAGCTGGAGGAACTACGGCTATTCATAATATTAATTTCGATAAATATTTGCTTGATAATACGATTGCTTATGGTACACCTTCTGATCCAGCTCCTAGTTTTATTCCACCAAATCTGGTAACACAATATGCTGGAATACCAGGGAATAGTGATCTGTTTTACGGGTCACAATTTTACGCAAATTTAAAACAAGGAAATCAATCCCCATTTACTTTGAATAGTTTTAGAACATTGACAGAGATGTATCATTTAGTTGATCCTAATCACGCTAACGCTATCAATGACCATCCTTATTCAACAGAATGTTTAGGGGTAGGAGCTGTAGGGTTATCTACCAAAATTGTTACAGATCTTTATGCTGATGAATTTGATTTGAATAATGATGGTGTTGCAAATGAAACATTGAATTTAAATCCTGGGGATAAAGTAGAATTGTTTTGGACTGAAGTAACTTGTTGTTTTAAAAATGAAATTCTTGAGCCTAGAGTATTTTCAAGTAATGTTGAAATTTCCTATAATAATTTGTGTGGGCAAGTAAAAACAGGAGGGCTAGTGGAGGACCAAACTGTCATATCCTTTGCATTGAATCCAGCTCCAGCTCCATCTACTACAGCAGGAAACCCAGACCATTGTCTTCAAACCTCAGATGGCAGAGTGGAGAGAATAACGGGCACTGTCGGAGCTGTTGGAGCAAAAATCCAACAACCTAGTAAATACAATACCAAGGATGGGAATATCGTTTTTAGAATATACTTGCAGAATGGCTTTGATCTGGATAGGGCTTTGACATTGCCAAGTACGCCACCTTCGCCATCCAGCCCTTCGCCATCATGGGTTATTAATCGTGGATTTAATAATCTAACCGAGGCATTGCTTTCTGTTTCTAATGATCCTACATTTTGTTCTAATATTTGTGGTAATACGTCGTCGCCTTGTGTTCTTACAAATGTACTTGCCTCTGGAGATTATTATGTCAGACTGCGTCCAAATTTAATTCATGGAGGCACACTTACAATTCCCCCAACAGGTTTAAAATTAATTAGTAGCGACAGAGACGTAATTCAAGATGGAGGATTAGGTGCGCCAATTCCTCCTGGAGCAAAAAGTGAGTTGATTTTTGAAAATGGAACAAAATACGCCAATTTTCTTTATGAAGTTAAATTTAGTATTGATGATCTGGTGAAATTTTATACAACTAACAGTTCGCCTTCTATTATAAATGACCCAAATTATCAGACGGAATTTTTAAATAATTTGCTTAACGAATCGTCTTTTGATTTTGACATCCGAGCTTATTGCTCGCACAATACCAAGCCCTCTTATAAAGTGGTTATGTATCATGATAAATGCAGTTCTACAGATCCGGGTTTTAGCACTACTGCTTGTGGAGCTAGTTTTACAAAAATGCAGCCGATCACATCA
>JANYCO010000643.1 GCA_025360235.1 Cytophagales bacterium | reverse complement strand
CAAGGCTATCTGACCAGAAACATATAATGTATTACCCGCCAGTATTGCCTGATTATAGGGGCCTATGGGGGCTGGGGCATTTTTACATGTGATTATTTTTTTCATACTTGTTAGGAAATATTATTAACAGTGACGCATTGTGATTTTATTATTCCGTAGAGACGCATTATGATGCGTCTCTACGGAATGTTTTAAATTTTTTATCATCAAATTATCAAATCGGCACATCATCAAATCAACATTTACGCTTTTACTTTTACGATATTTTTTACGTTTTCCACCTTCTCTTTTAAAGATTCGATATCGTGATCGGTGATGGTAATATGCCCCATTTTCCGGAAAGGTTTTGTACTCTTTTTTCCATACAAATGAATGTATACCCCTTCAATAGAAAGCGCTTCCTCCAATCCTTCATATTGCGAAGGGCCAGAAAAACCAGCCTCTCCCAGAAGGTTTACCATAGCAGCTGGAATTAATTGTTTTGTACTGCCAAGAGGTAAATTCAAAATGGCGCGAAGATGTTGTTCATATTGCGAAGTAAAATTTGCTTCAATCGATTGATGGCCGCTGTTGTGTGGGCGTGGAGCAACTTCATTTACCAAAATTTCGCCATTTTTATCAAGAAACAGCTCTACAGCAAGCAAGCCTACCATATTTAATTCTTTGATTACAAGCAGTGCTATTTCAGTTGCTTTTTTCTCTTGAGCAGCTGTTATAGTTGCTGGGGCAAAAAGATATTCAACCAGATTGTGAACCGGGTGAAAAACCAATTCTACTACAGGAAAGGCCGACACTTCCCCTTTCTCATTGCGTGCTACAATTACGGAAAGCTCTTTCTCATAGTCCACCTTTTTTTCCAATAGACTTAGTCCTTCCAATGCTTTGGGAAGATCAGCTATAGTTTCTAAACGCTGTACACCACGCCCGTCATAACCTGAACGGCCTAGTTTTTGAAAAGCGGGTAAAAAAGAACTATTTTCCTTAACCGCTTCAATAGTATCTGTTAAAATAAAATCTGCGGTAGGAATATTTTTCTCTTTGTAAAATTGCTTTTGTACCCTCTTATCCTGAATAATTTTTATTACTTCAGGTTGAGGAAAAACTTTTACCCCTTCGGCTTGAAGTTTTTCAAGGGCCTCGACATTTACGTTTTCAATTTCAATGGTAATAAGATCCTTGTTTTTTCCCCAGTTGTAAACAGTATCAAAATCGGTTAAAGAACCTACCTCAAAACCCTTAGCCAGACTTAAGCAAGGTGCTGAAGGGTCAGGATCGATGCAGTAAATGTCAATGTTAAGATCTGTAGCGGCCTGGATCAACATTCTGCCAAGTTGCCCTCCACCAAGGACCCCCAGTTTAAAATCTCCGTAAAATTTCATAGGGCGAAGATAGGATTAGGATTTGAAGGATTAAAGAATTCGTAGGATTACTTTTAAATAGAATTAAAAATAGGATTGTTTTTCGCAATCCTATTCCTAAAAATCCTCTCTAATCCAATGAATCCTAATCAAAAAACCCTGCCTCCACAAGAAAAAATGTAAGAGGCAGGGCCATTTAACTAACCAGATGAAATCTTTAGTTTAGATTACCATTTAAATATGGTAGCCAAACCGATAGTCGTTTGATGATTTATTTTGTTACCACTGCGATCTTCATAAAGAACTCTTGCAGAACCGTCAAATCTGAGTTCTGGTTTTACTATGAAGTGACCATTTGCCAAGGTAAGAGGAGCTGTGATAGTAAGTGAATTGTTTATAGCACCACCTGTTGCTGCTCCGATATAACGTACACCCCAGAAATCTTCGAAGTGTTCGTATCTAACACCTATACCGATCCAGTCTTTAACTTGATAGTTCATGTAAAGTGCGACACCACCCCAATCCAATTTGGTTTTAGAGGAGTCTTTAAAATTGCTTTTCTGTGAAGCTGAAGCTGTAAATGCTCCAATAGCGTCTTGTGTAGCTTTATTGTTAGCAACATAGTAACCATAAGCTGCATTTATCCCAACATAAAATTTCTTGGTCATTTGATAACCTGCGGTAAGGTCATATAAATATCTGTTGTAATTTCCAGTTGCAGCTGATATTGGTCCTGAAGAGCTTAAGAATCCTTTTGATACTAGCCCATCATCACCATTACCACCGATGAAGTTTAAATAAACATTAAAACCATCTTTTGGTTTAAGGTACAATTGACCAATAACTGATTTGTTTTTGTTGTTGTCAAAAAGGTTATCCCAGTTATTTACCAAACCAGCCATTAATGCTACTTTACTAGAGAAGGTATAGTTAGCTTTCGCTCCAACATGGTAGAATGGACCGTTGTTGAAGAGATTTGATAGTGAGTAGTTATAGTTGATAGGTGCATCAATAACTTCATATCCGATATGCGTACCAAATTGACCTACAGTGAAAGACAATTTGCTTGTCGCTTTCCAAGTACCATATGCCTGTTTAATAGCTGCCGAAGTTCCATAAAGGTTCGCAACTGTAGGGTTTGTATAAAGGTTTACCCCAACAGGGCCTTTAGTGCCTTGTCCACTATAAGCAAAGTTGTTAACGTTACCGAAATTTCCCAACTCAGCATTAGGTCCAAAGGTAAGGTCTGCAACTATATCAACTTTACTAGAAGAGTAAGTAGTCTTTAATTGAACTAACCCCAATGAAAACTGGTCAGTAGTTCTATCAAAAGCTCTTCCTGCTGCTCCTGGGCCTAGTAAAGATCCTGATTTAGGATTATTAAAAGCATGGTTATAATAAGTATCCAAATACCCGGAAAAGGTCAGTTTCCCATCATCTACCGGAGCAGCAGCTGTAGAATCCTGTGCTTTGGTATTCCATACCAAGCTCATCATCATCAAAGTCAGTAATGTTAGTTTTCGCATAATCGTAATTTGTTTGGTTTGTTGTGAATAATAATTAAACTAATTAACTCTTGTAAACGCATTAAATCAAAATATTCATATATTTCTTATTGTAAACTTATGGATAATTTTAATACGAAGCAATAGTTTATTATAAAAAAACACAAATCAACTGGCTAATTTTGTGAATTTTTACATATATTATAGAAAAAATACTAAAATAGAAAACGCAAAAAGGCACCCTGAGTTTATTCATATTATAGTAAAAATACAATTAAAAAATTATTTGCCTGAGTAATTTTACAGTAAAATCGAGGGAATCACTCTTAAAATACAACTTTTTAAAATTTAAGGTTAATTTTAAATGTTAGAAATGTACATTTTTAATATATGCTTCAAAAAGATGTTATAATTTTAACCATATCTTTCATTTTTTTTAAAATATTTTAAAAAATGAAGTACTTTTTAATTCGTTTTATACAAAAAATTACTTTTCGTTAAAAATAAGGCTATAATCTTTAAAATGGTCAAATTTTTACCAAATGTGGCTGTATTTTGGTTTAAATCTTTAATAAACATTGAAATTGTTAAAATAATGAGTAAAAAAGGATCTCTCCGTGAAAAGGCTTAAAATTTCTTAAGAAATTTAAACGGATTACGCATGAAAATTGCATTATTCTAAAAACAGCACAAAAAAAAGAAAGCCTCCCGGTGTTATACAGAAGGCTTCCTAAGAAATTTAAACAGGTTACGAATAAATTGTGTTATGTACTTATTTATACACCATATATAGGAAAGGTAACCTAACAATAATAGAAATTGTTAAGAATATTTTATTCAAAGGTCGTAAATGCCATAATTTCGGTATTTAAGAAGGTTTTCTTGACTTATATCACCGACTTCCCTATATTGTAAGGCTTAAAACCTCATTCCAAAGTCAAATAAACCATGAAAAGCACTTCGGTCACCTTCCTTCTTTTATTAATCCCCTTCTTCATTTTTGCTCAGGCAAAGAAAAATATTGGATTAATTGCCAAAGCAGATAAATTCTACCAAAATTCGGAATACTATATGGCTGCCTATAATTATCAGCAAGCTGCCACTGTGGATACCGCTAATATTTATCTGACTTCTCAACTTGCTGAATGTTACCGAAATCTTTTTGATTATAAAAATGCCGAACTACTCTACCAAAAGCTAACTTCAAAGTATAAAGAAAAATACCCCATCGCTCGTTTTTGGTATGCCTCTATCTTAAAAGACAATGGCGAATTTGAACCAGCCATTAACAATTTTGAGTCCTTTCGTAAAGAAACCGAACAGAATCCTGATTTCGAACTCGAACTCTATAAAGAGAAAGCTAAACAAGAAATAAAAGATTGCCAGCTTCTTGTTGAAGAAGATAAAAAAGAAACAGTAAAAAACTATGGCCTCGCACGTCTACCCCAACCTCTCAACAGTAATGCCGATGATTTTGCCCCTGTGGTTGGAGAACACGACAGTTTGTTAATCATTACTTCTTCAAAAGCCCACAACGGCGGACCTGAAGGCCATACCGATGTTCACCGCTTTGTAAAAACAGGAGACACCGTCTGGCAAGCTTTGCCTCACACACATCATGATAAATTTTCTACTTTAAATACACATTACAGCGAAAGCTCCGGCTCATTTACGGCAGACAAAAAGAAATATTATTTCACACGCTGTGATGACCAGATCGTATTAGACAACCACCGTGAATTTAATTGTGCCATATATGTTAGCTACAACGAAAACGGAAAATGGGGCACTGCTATCAGACTTAATGAAAGCGTAAATGCTCCAGGACAATGGAACGCACAACCATGTGTATCTCCGGATGGTAGTTTGCTTTTCTTTGTATCCAAACGTCCTGGTGGTGCTGGCATGCATGACATCTGGCTAAGTACAAGCAATGGTGATGATCAATGGCTGCCTGCTCAAAATCTTTATGGGGTAAACACCATGTACATGGAAGTGAGTCCAAAATTCATTGCCGCCGAAAATGCTTTATTCTTCTCCTCTACCGGTATGGGGGGCTATGGAGGACTTGATATTTATATGACCAAAGCAGACGAACAGTTTTCAAAAATCTATCACCTGAAAAAGCCATTCAACTCCAACCGTGACGATTTTTTCTTTACTCCCGGAAAAAAGAAAGGTTACCTTGCTTCCAACCGTAAAGGAGGTTTTGGCAACGACGATATATACAGTTTCGACATAGAAAAAAGTTTAGCAGATCTTTTACAGGAAATAATTCAACAATCGAAATAATTTTTGCCATGGTTCAGTTTACAACCATCATGTTGCAATTTGCCGAAAAAGGCGAAAAGACAGGTTGGACGTATATTGAAATCCCCGCAATGTTGGCAAACAAATTAGTTCCCAATAATAAGAAATCTTTTCGCGTAAAAGGAAAATTGGATAGCTACTCCTTTGAGGGAATCGCGCTCTTGCCTATGGGAGAAGGTGATTTTATAATGCCTTTGAACGCCACAATCAGAAAAGGGATAAAAAAGAAAAAAGGGGCTTCTGTAAAAGTGGAAATGAAAGTAGATACTTATGAAAAACCTTTATCGGCAGATTTCATGGAATGTCTCACGGATGAACCAAAAGCAGCGGAAAAATTTAACACTCTCCCAAAAGGCCACCAACGCTACTTTTCAAAATGGATAGAAGAAGCTAAAACGGATTCTACCAAAACAAAATCAATATCCGCCTAATGACCGAGAGGCGCGTACATTGGCATCAAGGGACAGCGGATCGAAGGACGGGACAGCGCCGTCAGATGAGACATCGTCCGCGGCCGCAAACCCTTCGCTCAAGAATTGCTGACTGTAGTCGGTATAATTTGTGCGCGCCGTGCTCAGCGCCGA
>JANYCO010000575.1 GCA_025360235.1 Cytophagales bacterium | reverse complement strand
GAGTGTCTATTATTGAAACACGACTTATCGAATCTTCCAAGACGATAAAACGAATGTACGATTCCGCAGATCGTTTATTGTTGGATGTACCCTGCTCCGGACTTGGCGTAATACGTCGCAATCCGGATGCTAAATGGAAATTGAAAGAGGAGTTTATTACTAATATAAAGAAGACTCAACAAGAAATTTTGGGAAGTTATGCTTCTATAATAAAAAAAGATGGACAAATGGTTTATTCTACTTGTAGTATTCTTCCTTCTGAAAATACGGAGCAAGTAAAACAATTTTTAGCTGCAAAAGAGAACTCTTTTGTTTTGCAGTATGAAAAAAAAGTATTTCCTTCTGAATCCGGCTTTGATGGATTTTACATTGCCAGACTGAAAAGAATAAATTAATTTAGTTATCGAATGAGAGAGAAACTAATTCATATTTGGGGAATAACATGGAAATACCTGAAGAGGATAGTGCTCATCTTTTTTATTAGTTCGATTTCAGTAACCATTCTTTATCGTTTCATTGATCCACCTGTTACCTTACTCATGATCATCAGAGTATTTGAACAATGGGGCGACGGCAAAAGCGCAAAGATGACCAAAGAGTGGAAAGATATTAAAGATATAAACCCTTCACTTGCTACAGCAGTAGTGGCTTCGGAAGATCAACTCTTTCTGGAACATTGGGGTTTTGATTTCAAATCTATAGAAAAGGCATACGAAAATAATCAGAAAAAAAAGCGAAGAACGGTTAGAGGAGCAAGTACGATTAGTCAGCAGGTGGCGAAAAATGTTTTTCTGTGGCCGGGAAGGTCGTGGATACGCAAAGGCTTTGAAGTTTATTTTACTTTATTGATAGAAGTTCTTTGGGACAAACAAAGAATTCTTGAAGTGTATGTAAATGTTATAGAAATGGGAGATGGAATTTATGGTGCTGAAGCAGCTTCGCAGAAATATTTTAAACGAAGTGCTAAAAAACTTTCAAAATCTCAGGCAGCTTTGATAGCAGCCATTTTACCCAACCCTATTAAATATTCAGCAGTTAAACCCAGTGCTTACGTTAGGGAGCGAGAGCAATGGATTTTAAGAAATATGGAGTATATTGGTGAAATAAAATTTGGTGAACAAAAAACAGTTATAAAATAATGACCAGACAATTTAAAATTTTCTTTTTGTTATCAGCGATAGCACTTGGCCTTTTTCAATGTACAAAACCTTCTTCCAGTTCGAAGGAAACAAGTTTTATTCCTGCCAGCGATTCAAATTTTATTTACCTGGGAAGGATTGATTATTCAAATCCTAACGCTCTACACTTTATTCACACAGGGGTATCTATTCGTTTTTGTTTTGAAGGAAGTACGTGTGTTGTCCATTTAAAAAATAAAAGTAAAGGGAAATATGCAGATGGCAGCTTTTATAAAAATTATTATTCTGTACTAGTAGATGGAGGAAAACCACAGGTATTTGCGGTTTCCAACGAGGATGATAAAATTAAAGTCAACGGTCTTGGTAAAGGTGTTCACGAAGTAGTTGTTTTTAAAAGAACAGAAGCACTAGTGGGAGAGGGTATTTTTGAAGGAGTGGAAATTGAAAAGGGTAAGCGATTACTTCAGATTACGGAAAGGAATAAAAGAAAAATTGAATTTATTGGAAATTCTATTACCTGTGGTTATGGAAATGAAGGGACATCTAGAGATTGTCCATTCTCTCCGGAAACAGAAAATGCTTATATGGCTTATGGCGCAATAACAGCACGTAAACTGAATGCAGATTATACGGCAGTGGCTTATTCAGGAAGAGGGATGTATAGAAATTATGATGGCACAACTGCTAATACTATGTCGCTCATTTACGATAGAATATTTCCTGATTCCTTAAATTCTCCGAAGTGGAATACTAAAAAATATCAACCTGATGTACTCGTTGTAAATTTAGGCACCAACGATTTTGCAAAGGGGGTACCCGACTCCGTAATATTTGTAAATACTTATGTTAATTTTTTAAAACGCTTACGCTTATATTATCCTAACGCCAGCATATTTTGCATTGAAGGCCCGATGATGAACGATTCTTATCCTCAGGGCGTAAATGCATTGACAAAGGTGAAAAATTATATAAAGGCTTCTAAAGATAAAATGATAGGAATAGGAGATACGAAAATTTATACTTTTTTCCCTTCCCCTCAGGGTGATGGCGACTATGGCTGTGATTGGCATCCTAATATAAAACGACATGAGAAGATGGCGGAGGAGTTGACGAAGGAGATAAAGGGGGTGATGAAGTGGTAGTTCTTATGTGCTGGGTATAAGATACAAGATTTTAGAGCTGGATAAACGTTAACAATGTCGGTAGACTTTGTTAATAGTTGGGATGGATAAGTGTAAAATAATAAGATAAAGGACTTGTGAGTCTGTAAAATAGTTTGTAAATTATATAAAATTCATAGAGTTTATGGACTTTAGACTAAATAAAAAAGCTGTAAAAATAGTAAAAATGGGAGAGGAAGAGTCTTCTCATTTATATTGGCTTACACGACCTGAAACGGAAAGAATATCAGCTATAGAATTTTTAAGAAAGCAGTATAATGGAACTGAATCAAGACTTCAAAGAGTTTATAGAATTACTAAACGTTCATAAAGTTGAATACTTGGTAGTAGGAGGGTATGCTGTTGGATATCATGGAAGACCAAGATATACAGGTGATATTGATTTTTGGATTGCGATATCAAAAGAGAATGCTTCAAAAATTCTACTGGCATTAAAAGAATTTGGATTTGAATCAATAGGCTTAGAAGAGAACGATTTTTTAAAAGAAGATTTGGTTTTACAACTTGGTTATGAACCTTGTAGAATTGATATATTAACTTCTCTTACAGGTGTAGGTTTTAAGGAATGTTTTGATAGAAAAGTAATAGCAAATCTTGACGGACTAGTGATAAATTTTATTCATGTAAATGATTTAAAAGTAAATAAATCTAAGACAGGACGCAGTAGAGATTTGGGGGATATTGAAAATTTGTAAATTTTTGTGTTAAGACTAAATTTCAGAAACTATAGTTTGATACTATATCCCAATCCATATATATAATCCTGTTTTCTTCTATAAGTGGGGTTAAGTTGATCCTGAAAAGCAAAGTAGAGTTCCAGTTCTGAATTTTTACTTGTATTATAAAAAAATCCTACGAAACTTCTGGAACGATCGAGTCCTTTTACTTTGTAATTATTTAAGGGAAGAAAAAGTTCTTCCGCCACATAAGCAGTAAAGTATTTGTTGATTTGATATTTTACCGTTGCTTTATTTCTCAGATAAAAAACAGGATAGTTTTCCTTTATGAAATAGGGCATATTATTTTGTCCCTGAAACATGATACGATAAGAGTAATTGATGTTATGAACTCTTTTTTCAGTGATCAATGCCACATAGTATTGATGTCTGATACTAAATGATTGATCCGTATTTCTTCTGTAAATAAAGACATAGTCTAGCAACACTTTGAAATGTTTGCTGAGTTTTCTCGTCACACCTACATCCGCATACCCCTGACTATATTGAGTTATATTGTTATTAAATCTGTTTTGCTGGTTCAGATGTAATGTGTATTTTTTATTAATTTTTTTTGATAAATAAAGATTTACCCATAGCGCAGCATCTCTTTCATTTTTCTGAGCCTCTACGGTTGAGACAGAAAGGAAAATAAGCAAGATGATTATGGTAATTCGATAGAGCATTAAGTAAATATAAGCAGAACTAAAGTTTTATCAATGTAAAGAATTAAGAGTATAATTTAGTTTGTTGATTTGATAAGTAAAACTTTATTATTAAGTAACCAAAGCCTCCCTGATTGTCCTGTACCAAAGAAGTTATCTGGAAGATCATGCTTATAAGTTGTATCGTTTTTCGAAAGCTCATCTTTTATACTTTTATCGAGCCACTCAAAATTAAAACGCATTTTTTCATAATTCGCAGTGTAACTGGCAATGTTATATTTACATCTGATGGCTTCAATTGTTGTAGAGTCAAGATATAAAATAGCTTCTAGTCTGCTGTCAGAAGGACCTGGAACCGTTATTCTATCGTCTTGTCCAGAGTTATCTATAAAAACATATTTAAATTTTGCTTTGGTTGGTTTATGATTTGTTATATCGATCAGTTTTGAAAGTATGGAAGTATCGGTAGAAAGGGTTGTAGAAATATTTTTTTTAGTTATCGTATCCTTGTCTTCCTTATTGGATGGTTGTTCGCAGCTGTAAAGGAAAAGAATTAAGGTTAGTAAAGGAACTATTTTCATAACTAGAAATTCATGATTAAGAATTGAAAATCCTGGATTAGGGCAATTTATCGCACAGTATCTGCTATGGTAGAATCCCTAATCACTGGTACCACTCTTCGTCTTCTTCTTGTAGTATCATTCAAGATAGCTTCAGCTGCGAGGTTGGCGTTTTGCTGATCTACTATTGCATACTGCTTGTAAAGTTTTTGCAAAGCATATTTTAAACCAGTATTCATACTGTCTAACTGAATGAGTCTTTCGTAATAAGGAATAGTGGCTTGCTGGTTGTTTTGTCCGTTGAGGATAATAATTAGATTGAGGTACACCTCTTTATTTTCATCGTTTAAAGTGATATATTTTTTATAATACTTATACGACTCCATTGGATTTCCTTCACGGAAATAGATTTGTCCCAACTGGTATAGGGCCGGAGCGTATACCGAATCTTGTCTGAGGCAATTGAAATAGGAGAGGAGTGCACTCTGCTTTAATTCTTTTTTCTGATAAATTCTCGCTTCCGCATAATAAAGATCTGGCTGACGGGGATCGACCTCTTTTGCCTGAATTATAAAATACAAAGCCGAGTCATCTTTAGCTCTATTTAAATAAATTTTTATCAAATCGCGATAAGCATCCATATTTTTTCGGTCGTTTTTGACAGAGGATAAAAAATAAGTAATCGCTTGCAATGTATCTTTTTTGAAGGCCGAGAGTTTGCCTTTCAATAAACTAATTGATGAATGATACGGAATGAGTTGTTCGGCTTTACGCAAGTACAACATGCTTCTTGTAGTATCACCAGTTTCCCAGTATACTCTAGCTTGTATAATGGACAGCTCTGGATTATTGGAACCCAAACTTTCGGCTTTTTCAGAGGCTTTAATAGCGTCGAAATAATTTCCGGAGGAAAAATTTATCTGAGCAAGTAAAATAAAATATTCAGGGTCACTTGATTTTACTGCTATAGCGGCTTTGATGTCATTCAACGCCTCATTGAAGCGAAACATATTGAAATATACTTGTGCTCTTTTTGAGAGCAGCTCATCATCATCCGGATCGTCT
>JANYCO010000424.1 GCA_025360235.1 Cytophagales bacterium | reverse complement strand
ATTTGGCAAAGCACTAAAACTAACAGCTGATATTTATATAGCCAACAAAGCTGATCTGTATTTATACTTAAACAACGATGTAGCCTACGTACAAGACGGCACTAGACTCGATGAGGAAGAACGAAACCTTCTTGATACCTCCCATAGAAAAATTTTAGCTGGCTACAATATTAATTATGATGAAATAAGTGGGGATTGGGAAAGCCGATACAAAATGGCTGTACAGCTCATTGAAAATTTAATCTGCAAAAAATAAATTCTCTAGAGCTCCTTGTTTTTATTAATATTTAAAAAATACAACACCAGATATCCTATCAAACCTGACAATACAGATGCTATAATGATAGACACCTTTGCAGTCTCAATAAAACGCTTGTCTGTATAAGCCAGTTTCGTCACAAAAATGGACATTGTAAAACCAATACCTGCAAGAATATTTACACAAAAAACATCAAACCAACTTACTCCTTCGGGAATACTGGTTATCTTTAATTTTGTAGTAATAAAAGTCATCAGCGTAATCCCTATTGGTTTTCCTAACAACAAACCTACCATAATTCCCAGACTCATGGTAGAACCTAATTCAGCCATCGCACTAAACTCAAGTTTTATGCCTGCATTTGACAGGGCAAATAAGGGCATGATAATATAACTTGAAAACCCTCCAAATATGTAAAGCATATTATTCAACGGGGCTTCCATTTCAGTACTTGCTTTTTGCATTTCAGCAATAACCTGATCTCGTCCGGCATGATCTTTTTTTGCTTCCTTAGAATCTAATACTTTAGAGAACGCCAAAACATCTTTAAGGCGTTTGTCAAAAACCTGTTCGTAATTTTTAAATCTAAATGGAATGGTCATCGCAAGAATCACTCCTGAAATAGTAGCATGAATACCGGCATGATGAAGAAAGATCCACAGGAAAGAACCGACAAACATATACAAGTAAATATTGCGCACATCTTTCCAATTCATAATAACTAACACCAGCACAACCAGCACAGAATAAAACAAATACATGACGTGAGATTCCTGAGAATAAAACAACGCAATAATAACAATTGCACCCAAATCATCTACCACGGCTAGTGCAGTAAGAAATATTTTCAAGCTCAAAGGCACCCTCTTTCCCAACAATGAAATAACGGTAAGAGAAAAAGCGATATCCGTTGCTGTAGGAATTCCCCATCCTGAAATTTCTGCTTTGCCATAATTAAAAAAAGTAAAGATCAATGCCGGAGCCAACATACCACCCAAAGCACCCATCACAGGAAGCATTGCTTTTTCTCGTGTAGACAATTCTCCTTCTATCATCTCTCTCTTTATTTCGAGCCCAACTACTGTAAAAAAAATTGTCATTAACCCATCGTTGATGAGTTTTTCAATGGTAAGATTTAATTGGAACTGAGGACCTATACCAACATTGACTGGGGTTTGCCAAAAAATTATGAACGAGTCTCCTAAAGGGCTATTTGCTATTACAATTGCAACAATGGTCGCTGCCAACAATAAAAATCCACTTATAGATTGTTCTCTAAAAAATTCGGTTAAAGGGTTAAATATATTCAGGATATTTCCTGGTGATGACTTCGCCATAACTTCTCTCAGGGTATTATGCTATTTCAAAGATAATATTATTTTCCATATTCTTGTATAAGGAGCAAAACTTATTAGAAACTATAGCATACACTTCGCGAAGCCTTCCTCAATAATTTTTCTATTCAATTTTTTCCCAATAAAAACTATTTTATTAACCCGTTCCTCGTCTTTCCACTCAGGGCCCAGTTCACCGACAAACTGACTTCCTACTGCCTGAAAAATATATTTCTTATCAAAAGTCTCCATATTTAAAACGCCTTTGATCCTGTATATGGAAGAAGAAAACAACATCAAAGTAATCCAGTTGTCAAAAATGATTGGGTGCAATTTCCCCTTCATCACAATACTAATACTAGAAATATCGGAATGCGTATGCTCCTTTTCCAAACCTTTCTTCATAATGGAAACCGGTTCGTAATTTTCGAAATCAGTATCCAGGACAAATTTTGCAGAAAAGGCTTTTAAATTAAGAAGATTGACCCCCTTAGGAGCAGAGAAATCACAGGTATACAGCTTTGCGGCCTGGTTGATATTTCTTATGGTAATTTTCAATTCCACCAATGATTCGGGGGTAACAGACGAAACTTTGTTTAACAAAATAAGGTCAGCCACTGCAAGTTGTTTCGCTACTTCTTCCACCTCTTCCAACTGTTGTTTGAGATTATGCGCATCGGCCAAAGCCACCATACCATCCAGTCTGTATTTTTGCTGGATTCCAAAGTCTGTAATAAAATTTAACGCCACCGCTCCGGGATCGGCCATGCCTGTTGTCTCAATGATCAAGTGATTGAATTCTTTTTTTGAATCCAATAATTCGTATAAAAGATTGATCAGATCATCGTTTAATACACAGCAGATACAACCGTTGGAGAGTTCGAAAATTTCATTGTCTTTACTTACAATTAATTCGCTGTCAATATTGATCTCGCCGAATTCATTTTCAATTACCGCAAATTTCTTTTCGGAAAATTCTTTTATAAGAAAGTTCAACAAGGTGGTTTTCCCTGCACCCAAAAAACCTGTGACTATCGTTACTGGAATTCTTTTATCAATAGGAGTATTCTTTTCTGACATTGACAGCGGATATATTAACCTGTTCACTGAGAAACTACAGGCTTCTAGTTACTTTGAGTATCCAAATTACGAACAACTCAATTATAAATTTTTTATTAAATGATCAATATCCAATTTTCGAACATAAACTATTGGCTTATGGATCCGGTATTGTTTTACAAAATTATTATTTAAGGAAAGTGTAATCCGTGTTTCTTTGTCTACACATCCCACATCGGCACAATCAACCTCCAACACCTGAATTGAAGTATCCTCCGAAAGATTTAATTCTGATTTTACCCATTCCTGAATCTTTGCAGTGATGATCGTATTATTCGGATCGTTTGGGTTTCTAAACGTAGTCATTAAACACAAGATACGAAATTCCCAATTAATTGTCACATAAAACCAACTCTACGTCTGTCTCCTGTTTTGCACTATCGCTATTCCCATAAGCATGAGTCTTCCATAAGCGTTGCAGTTGCCTCATAAATTAAAAATTAATTTCAAACTTATGTTTCTACCCATATTAAATACTCCATTTCTACCAGTTAATAGATTTTGTGGGGCATATTTCAGTCTGCTTAAATGGCTCTGATAAGCTACGTTTGTTAGGTTTTCAGCACTTAAATAAATACTAATAAAATTATTTCTATTAACCCTTTTAAAGTTAGTACCTACCCCTGCACTTAATAATGTGTATGAGGGTGTTCGCGTTTCCGTATTATATGCTCTAAAATAATTATTTTGTTCGAAAAAATAATCTATTCCAAATTTTATGTAGGTATTGGTTAGGCTATTCCCCAGCTTTTTAAATTGTGCTTTTAATTCTCCTCTGTATTTGGGTGCAGGTATAAACGGTAAATACTTTGTGCTGTCGGGTTGGTTATTTTGTGTTGCCCGAACAAGTGAAAATGAATTTTCAATATGCAACCAATCTAAAGGATGAGGGTGAACGTCTATATATATTTCTCCACCTAATAATGTTGCATTACCTTGTGCGAACTTATATGCCGCCGCGGGCAGTGATGGATCAGGTATGGAGTCACCTCCAAATACACTGGTTAGTTTTTCCGAGAAAATATAATTTGAGATAAAATTTACAAATGGTGTCAACTCAAACGTAATATGGTTGGTGCTTAGAAAATAGGCAAGATCTATCTGATGACTTATTTCAGGTTTTAATTCCGGTGTTCCATATTCATACCTGAATGTGCCTTCGTGCCGTCCGTTAGACGCTATTTCAGCAATATTAGGAGCTCTGAATCCTCTTGACAAATTAAATTTCAGCGTGGAAATTTTATTGATTTGATAGGACAATCCAATACTCCCGGAATAACTATTATAATTTTTATTTATAGGATTAAATTTTAGCACTGTTGTATTGCCTAAAATATCTGATGGTTTTCCTAAACTGTCTAATATTAACTTTTTTGTATCAATATTTCTGTTATCAAAACGCAAACCCCCAGCCATTGTTAATTTATTTTTGAACGTTTTTTGCGTGAAAATAAAACCACCTGCATCCAATAAATTATAAGCAGGGATAAGAAACTCCAACCCTTTATTGGTATTGCTTTGTCGCATGCCACTGATACCTACTGAGGTTTCCCAGCCCTTCATCTTCTCCAAATTATATCGTAGATTATAGTTGAAAGTATTTAGGTCAAAAAATAAAGCGATGCCGTTTGGATTTAACACATCACCAAATTCCCTTCTTTTACTATTCTGGTAACCTAAATCTAAATTAATCGCTCCCTTTTTAAGGTGAAAATAATTATTTATTTGTATTCTTAAATGATTTATTTCCTGATGCGGAAATCCAATAT
>JANYCO010000385.1 GCA_025360235.1 Cytophagales bacterium | reverse complement strand
CGGGAAGGGGTTGGAAGGGGAATATTGAGTAATTGAGAAAAAATGGGAATCAACGGCCTGTTTGTTGCAGAAAATTGAAAATGACATATAAGAACTGCTGAAATGTAAGAGCTATATAGTACAGGCACATATGTAGATTATGGTTATGTTACATCTACTCAGCTATCTCTGTGTTGCAATATTGTCATGTCAATAGTGACTAAAATATTTAAGAAGAATGCATAGAAGACATGTGAATGGTACAAAAAATTATGTATAATATCATAGCTGCAAAATGCTGATGAAAATCAGTTAGAAATTTGCTGTAGCAAGTTGCCACATACCAGAAATTGATTTCCAATTTGAACATGAAAATAGGCCTATGGGTTTGAATCTTCTTCAGTACTATAATAAATCATGTGAGTTGAGTTGATGTTGTATTGTTGATCATATTCTGGATAAATTTTTTAGGTGAGGATTAATTTGATACACCAACTTCACACAATTTATTCTTATACCTATGACTACACCATATACTTCGTCATATTTCATGCTAGCGACAAAGATTCAGGTCTTTTTGCTATGTTAGAATGTGGTATCCGCCATATTAAAATCATTTGCAGGAACCGTTTTGTTCTGTAACAGGGAACAGACTATGTAGGCAGATTAAATGTATTGGCACACAACACGTCTTCACTTGGTTGCTTCTGCATTAAACTTTTTTTCTTGTTCTTCCATTAACTTTTCTTCTTGTTCTTCATCCTCTTGCTCATTGTATCCTATCCTTTCTGTTTGCCTCATTTGATTCATAATCAATAATGTGCCAACCCCCTGTTATTTGCAACATATGTTATCTTCTGCTCATGCAATCTTAAGTGCTATTAGCCGGACAGGTGGTGAATGACATAGCCTGTTTGAATTCGGTTTGGCATTGCTAATTGGAATGTTCTGAAAACTACTGATGCGAGGTGCATGTTTCGACAAAATGTGATACTTTCTCGTTGTCCATGTTCCAGCACTACCTAGTTGACGGAAACCCTAAAAACTTGGATTATACAGGACTGTACATGATATATCATCATAATGTAACGGATTTTTAATTAGATATTATTGCTGATAGGTCGTGTCATTAAACAATATCATAATTCATTAGTCAATGACGATTTTTTGGCAAATGCAGCACTTAGTACTAACCCTCGGCAAGGTAAGGTAATTACCTTTTTTTACCCGGTAAAAGGGTAAAAGGTAAGGGTAAAGTAAGATTTTCTTAAAAGGTAAAGTAAGGGTAAGGGTAAGGTAAAGGAAGTTGAATTACCTTTACCTTACCTGTTTACCCCGGTAATTACCCTAAGGTAAAAGGTAAGGTAATTACTGGTAATTACAGGGTAATAAGTAGGATTATAGGGGGGCTGGCTCGTTCGCTGCGGCTGCCTTGGGGGTAAACCTCGGCAAAATCAGGTAATTACCTTTTTTACCCGGTAAAAGGGTAAAAGGTAAGGGTAAATTATGAATTTTCTTAAAAGGTAAAGTAAGGGTAAAGGTAAGGTAAAGGAAGTTGAATTTACCTTAAGGTAAAGTAATGATTTTCTTAAGAGGTAAGGTAAGGGTAATGGTAAGGTAACAGGGGTCTCATTTTACCTTTTACTTTTACCTCTTTTACCTTACCTTGCCGAGGGTTAGGTAGTACTTCAAAATACTACAAACATAGTAGGAACATACAGCATGTTCGGACGCTAGGCTCACGAAGATGCGAATACTGCCGTAGCCAAATAACATCTAGTACATAGGTACACTACAACTACGCAATACGTAGCGGCTCCGTGTAACTATGGTACTTAATTTTCATCATGGTCAAACACTTCCTAAATTTTTGCTCTGCATCCCACAAAAATGCGAATCGTAGTGACGTAGCCAAATAGCATACTCGTACAGTACATAGGTACGCTACCTTCACGCATTGTGTAGCGGCTCTGTAGAACAATGGTAATTAATTTTCATCATGGTCGAATACTGCCCGTAGTACCTTGCTCTGCGTCATGAAGATGCGAATCCATGTCGTAGCGCACAGTACGTCTACCGGCTTTGTAGAACAAAGGTCGCTCGTAATACGTACCGGCTTCGTGTAACTACAGTACTATCGTAGCCAAATAACATACAGTACATAGGTCTACTACCTCTACGCAATACGTAGCGGCTCCGTATAACTAT
>JANYCO010000349.1 GCA_025360235.1 Cytophagales bacterium | reverse complement strand
TGGGAAGTTATTCAATTAAAATTAAAATCTGATAGCAGAGAAAATAAACTTCCCAATCAGGATTTTTAATAATATTATCAAAAAATTTCTTGGGAAGTGTAAAAGTGTTCACCTCTAAACTTTTCTTACTTACCTTTTCATACAGGTGATACCAATTATCCAAATCGTTTTTTTCTCCCTGATAAATTTCTACATCAAAGTCTGATTCCAACTTAAAAACTTTTTGTTTCAAATATTGTCTACGGTGTTTGTTAAATTGGTTTAGAAAACTTTCATTAGAATCCCATTCAAGTTTATTAATTTTATGAGTATCTGGTAATGCTGTTTTTATAAAAGCATGACTGATGAAAAAATCACTTAATTCCTTGTCTTCTGAATCGAAGTCTCTTAAAATGATTATTTCTGTTCCATGTTTTTCTTGTTCCTCCATTACCTTATCCAATAGGAGCATCAAGATTTCCTGCCATTGAGCATTTGAACGGTCAAGATAAAGATGATTTCCTGATGTTACCACACTTCCCATTACTATAGCTTTTGAGGTTAGGTGATAGGGGTCTTTGACTCGGATTTCTTCAATATTTTCTGAAACAGAAATTGGAGCCAGCATATCATCTTTGGATAAGGCAATGGTAAAAAAAGTAGCTAGTAAGGGTTTATCGTTGTGGTCTGAAATGATGTAATATTGAAATTCCCAATTATGCTCTACTTCGGGATTGTCTTTAAACGTTTCTTCTAATAACAGTAAGTTGTTCCAAGTAAATTCCCCTCTGTTCCCTAATAATTTATTCCATAAAGTAGTATTGATATTTTTTATACTGTTCTCCTGTTGAAATTTATATTTTTTGTTATATGAATCGTTGTTCTCGTTTTCGTCAAGTTCAATTAAGTAATCAAGTCCTACTACTTTTCTAAAGGCTCTTTTTATATCTTTTACAGTTCTTCCTTCTTCTTTCAACGCCAATGGAAAATGTTTAGCCAGAGCTATTACAAGATTTTCTATATCTTCAAGTGTCTGATGTAAAGTAATAGTAAATCGAATACCAGAGCAGGTTTCGGGAACAGCAGGGAAAATAGCAATGTTTACATAAAATCCAGCATCAATCATTCGTTTTACCAGATTCATAGCAACACTCATCATTCCAAGGCCAACAAAGAAAATAGGGGTACACGGGTCTGAAATGTCAGGTAAGTTATATTTTCGTAAAAGTCGGTGACAATAATTTATTTTTTCAGCAAGAAATTCCTGTCTTACGGTAATTTCTCCTGACAAGTGTATTTTAGCAGATGCAGTGCTGGCACTTAGAATTGAAGTAGCCTGTTGACCAGAAAAAATTAAAGGTCCGGCACAGTTCCGTACCTTAGTCGCTAGTTCTTTGTCAGGAATCACAAATATAGCTCCCATCGTACCAAAGGCTTTCGCCATTCCAGTAGAAAGAATCATTTTAGGATGTAGTTCTGATTGGCTCAAGACAAATCCAGTTCCGTTTTTCCCAAAAGAACTCATTCCGTGTGCATCATCCACATATAAATAGAGTTGTTTGTAATGATTGGCGAGTTCAATAAGTTCTTTGATGGGGGCTACGTCTCCATACATGGAATATACACCGTCACACATATACCAGATTTTGTTGTGTCTCGTAGAAAGTTCCTCTATTTTATTTTTCAGGTCGTCAAGATGATTGTGTCTTACAATGGTTAAAGAAACGCCGTTAAGCTGAACTTTTCGGGCAGCATCCTGAACACTTGAGTGGACTTGTTGATCCAGTATTATTGCATCTCCTTCTTCTACCACCACAGGCATCACTCCATGATGTCCTATGGACAAAGAAGTAGCCAAAACAATAGGGGCATCGAACATTTTACGGACAAGTTCTTCAAGTTCTACATAGAGAGAGCTTGATACATAAGCTCTGGAAGAAGGGTATTGAATTCCATACTGTTGAATTCCTTTAATGGCAGCATCCTTTAGCCGTTGGTCGGTTTCCAGTCCTACATAGCTGTAGGAACCAAAATTGAGAACCTGATTTCCATTAATGTTAATGGTTCTACCATCATAAGAGATACCTTCTGCTACAAGCTGAGATATTCCTTTACTTTTTGCAGTTTCAACGATCTCGTTGACTAATTCGATTTTTTTTTCATTGGAATTTTGGATTTAGGATATGATGAAATTGATTAAAGTGAATTTTAACGAATACACGCCGATAAATTCGCATATTTATTAGTAATTTACCTACTAATATGAAAGAAAATTACGTAAAAAGCGACTATTCAGAGACCTGGCTTGAAAATGATATAATCATTCAGGCTATAAACCTAACAGTAAACGAGGTGAGTCTGGTAATGGCGAAGCAATTTGTATCGGATAGGAAAGAGGCTTCTGGTTCAGTAGAAAGAATAGTTCCTGTCTTAGTTATTGTCAATAATGCAGTAAATATCAATAAGGACGCAAAGGAATATTATGAACTGGAAGAGCCTTATGTAAATATCAGGGCTATTGCTATGGTGATGGATAATTATATTGCCAGTTTCGTTGCCAATCTTGTTTTTAAAATAAAGAAAAATCGTGTTCCAACCGAGGTTTTCAACAATAGGGATAAGGCTCTAAAATGGCTTGAAAAATACAAGTAATTTTTTTGAGAATTGAACATCAAAAAACCGAGAAAAACAAACAGGCGTTTGCGTATTCCCAGCAGTGATAGCAAACTATCAATGAATCCCGTCACAATATTTACAAGCATCCATCAGTAAGAACATAAAGCATCGTTTTTAACATAAAAAAACCGGAAGCGGCAAACAGGCGTTTGCTTTGTGCTTCCGGATCTCTCAACCAGCTATGGTGTCTTAAATATTGTTAAACTTGTGATTTAACGTGAGATTGAATATTATATTGTCTAAAGTATAATTTATTTATAAAATCAATACTGTATTTTAGGAATTTATAAGCGTGTAAAAAATTAGCCAGAAGGTCCATTAGGATTGTAAACTCTATCTGATTCTACCAGATTCCAAAAATGATTCGCATCCTCGCTTACGCATTCTTCATAAGTACTTTGCATTTTAGTATTTAATGATTTTATTACGTTGAAAGCATCAACATAATCTCCTTTTTTTTCTTGTTCTATTGCTTGTCCATGCCTCTCCCAAGCACCATGACCGTTTTTATTTGCGCCCCAATAAAGTCCTTCTAAACATTCATTCCAATTTGCCATAAGATTTAATTGTTTTATATGATTAATAATATTCTGGTTCAAAAAAAATTTTAAAATTATCTCTATAAAACATAAATATAGGATTTGGTGAGATAAGAGTCAAGTACCGTAAAGTAAATATTTTATATTCGTATTTTTACTTATTATATTAATTGTTGCTTATACTTAAAAAAATAAATTGGTCAAATTA
>JANYCO010000179.1 GCA_025360235.1 Cytophagales bacterium | reverse complement strand
AGCAATTGCTGACGAAGGTATTCCTGATCCGAAACATTTTCTCGCAAAAAGAAAACAATCTTATCCAGCGGACTTCCAAACGTAATATAACCATTGAACTGCTGGGCAATTGTGTTCGGTTGTTCTTTACCATTGCTGTCCTGATATTTCCCTTCGGAAGTATAATTTTTTATTCCCCCTTCATTAATGAGAAGATTTAATTTATTAATAGCATCGTAAGAAACCTGGCTCCCTAAAGAATGTCCGGCCAAAATAACGGAAGGGTAAGACAACTTATTATTTTCTTCTTTTTCAATCAGAAACTTAAGCCCTTCCACTGCTCCATCTAATATATTTCTTCTCACCTTATAAAAACGGGATTTTGGATCCACTACGTTGTATACGGTAATATCGCCAATTACATTCGTCAGCTTATTTACCGAGCCCTTTAAATAAGAGGAGAGAAGACTAGACGCCACTTCCCCTACGATTGGAATCCTTGTAAGCAATTTCATAAACCCTTCAGTCAAAATATCAAGTGCAATAAAAGTCTTTGAAATAAGATAGATAAACGCTTTGTATCTGCCTACTTTAAATTTTCCTGTTTTGGCATTAAAAAAAGGACTGGAATCTTTATAATGTTCCCCCAACTGTGCATTTCTTTTATAGAAATTTTTTGCACCGGAAACTACACCTTGAAGCCATTTATTCAAATCATTCCAACTTGCCTGATCTTCCGTGAAATGAGCCCAATAATATTCATAGAGATCAATATAAAATGGATCTTCTTTCTTTCGCAACCTTACTACATTTTCAAACCATGGGCCATTACTGCCTTGCTTTGTCATTACAATATGTTCAATGTAGAAATTATCTTTTAGTGTGTTCCGGTATTGCTTAATGAGTCCCCGGCCAAACTGGTCGAGCGTTTCAAGAGGGAGCTGATTCCCTATTCCGTGTATTACCATCAAGGCTGTATTTTTTGTAACCCATGAAATTGGATTTTTATTTTCTTCTACAATTGTATTGAGAAGGAAATTGGGGTTTGGATTGAAGCCAGATGAATTCATGTTTTGAAACTAATCGTTTAGTAAAAATTAATAATAAAGTAAAACCAAATGAATATAATAAGGGAAGATAAAAAAGAAAAACCAGAATTAAAATTCCAGCTCAGGTACCCTTATGTTTGAACGAAAAATTGCATACAAAATAAAATCGAGGTATCTTGAATTTGATAATTTCTATAAAATGAAACCTAGATCTTTATGAAAAAACCACTAGATATAGATGAGTTTATTTCAGGATTTCCAGAAGAAACCCAGGAATTGTTAGAACAAATGAGAGCGACAATTAAAAAAGTAGCTCCCAAAGCAGAAGAAGTAATCAGTTACGGAATACCTGCTTTTAAGATGAAGGGTTATTGGTATGGTTTGCCGGATACTCTAAACACATCGGCTTTTATCCAAAGGCTTTAGGTATTGCCAATTTCAAAAAAGAAATAGCTGTTTATAAAAGTGCAAAAGGCTCTGTGCAATTTCCCCTTGACAAAAAACTTCCAGTCGGACTCATTACCAAAATTGTAAAGTTCAGGTTGATTGAAAATATGGAAAAAATAAAAAATAAAAAGAAATGATAAATTGATATTGGATAGATAAACAAATCAAAAATTCATAGAAAATAAAAAAAGTCTACCCAAATTAGGTAGACTTTTCATTTGCTATCACTAACCTCAAACTTAAGCTTGTTTCACCAATTGGATATTGATGCTTAACTTAATATCGTCGCCTACTACAATCGCTCCGGCTTCAGTAACCGCGCCCCATACCAGTCCAAATTCTTTTCTGTTTATTTTTCCTGTAACTTCAAATCCCGCTTTATTATTTCCGTAAGGATCAGTAGCCGAACCACCATATTCTACATCAAATTCTACCACTTTCGTTACATCTTTGATGGTAAGTTTCCCGGCAAGTTTGTATTGCTCTCCTTTTACTTTTGTAAAAGCAGTAGAAACAAAATTAACCTTAGGATATTTTTCTGTGTCAAAGAAATCCGCAGATTTCAAGTGGCCGTCTCTTTGTTCCTGATTCGTATCAATGCTGTTTGCATCAATAGAGAAATTTATTTTCGCATCAGAAAAGTCTTCCTTTTCAGATTCTACGGTTCCGGTAAATGAATTGAATGTTCCGTTTACAGTAGAGATTACAAGGTGTTTTACTTTGAATTGTACTTCAGAGTGTGTTGGGTCAATTGCCCATTTCGTTAAGGTTTGTGTGTCTGACATGGTCGTATAGTTTTTAGTTTTTGTTTATTTTTTAATGACATTACAAATATAGAAAATATATGTTTAAACATCTAATGTTTTGACATATATTTTTAAAAAATAATTAATTAATTAAAAATCAGCATTTTATTACACATAAAAAAAAGCCCTATACCCAATAAACATCACCAAATTATCAAATCTCCAAATCATCAAATCTATTCACAAGTACTTTTTTCCTAGAAATAATCCTAAAATCTTATCCAAATGTTCTTATATTTAAGAATTCATTAAATAGTCATCATTGTGAAATTAGGTGTTCCAAAAGAACTTAAAGAGCGAGAGAAAAGAGTAGCGCTATCTCCCGAAATTGTTGGGAAACTCACCAAAGCAGGTTTCCAGATAAGTATAGAAAACGAAGCGGGTATTTCTTCCTACTTCATCAATGCTATGTACGAGGCCGCTGGCGCCACTATTGTGACCGACAAAAATTCTATCTATACACAAAGCGATGTAATCATTAAAGTAAATGCTCCTGCTTCAGAAGAAATTGCTTTGATGAAAAAAGATGCAGTTCTTATTAGTTTTATGTGGGCTGCTGCGAACCCAGCAATTACTGAAGCCTGTAAAAAACAGGGTATCTCCGCTTTTTCGGTAGATGCTATTCCCAGGATTTCCCGCGCGCAAAAGATGGATGCGCTTTCTTCTCAGGCAAATTTATCCGGCTACAAAGCTGTCCTATTATGTGCTAATGAAGCAGGGAAAATTTTTCCAATGCTTATGACCGCCGCCGGAACAATCAAACCATGCAAAGTAATGATCATGGGTGCAGGCGTAGCAGGACTGCAAGCAATTGCTACCGCTAAACGTTTAGGTGCGGTAGTAGAAGTATCGGATATCCGTCCGGAAACAAAAGAACAAGTACAATCCCTCGGCGGAAAATTTATAGAAGTAAAAGGCGACGAGTCTATCAAAATAGAAGGTGGTTATGTAAAAGCTGTTTCTGAAGATTTCTTAAAGAAACAACAAGAACTTATCGCTAAACATATTAAAGAAGCGGACATTGTAATCACCACTGCATTAATTCCTGGCAAAAAAGCACCTGTGCTCGTTACAGAAGAAATGGTAAAATCTATGCGCCTTGGCTCTGTAATTCTTGACATGGCAGTAGAGCAGGGAGGCAACGTTGTAGGGAGCGAAATGAATAAAACAATAACAAAACACGGCGTCACCATTATTGGAGAATCTAACTTACCTTCTCTATTGCCTCTTAACGCAAGCGAACTCTACGCAAGAAATATTTTCGAATTCCTGACACACCTGGCTACTAAGGATGGGTTTAAGTGGGAGCTGGAAGAGGAGATAACGAAAGGAGCCCTTATAGTGAATGGTAAGAATTAAGAATTAAGAATTAAGAATTAAGAATTAAGAATTATAAAAAATGGAACAAATCTTAACTATAATAGGCAGCAATAAAGAGCTACTTTATTTTATTATCCTTTCTGTTTTTGTGGGAGTGGAAATAATTGGTGGTGTACCTACCGTATTGCATACACCTCTGATGAGTGGCGCCAATGCGATCCATGGCGTTGTGGTGGTAGGAGCAATTTATGTACTACTACAAGTTGACACTACAGATTACCTGGCGCTTACGCTTGGCTTTGTGGCGGTGTTGTTGGGAACCCTCAATGTAGTGGGAGGTTTTGTAGTTACAGACAGAATGTTGGAAATGTTTAA
>JANYCO010000300.1 GCA_025360235.1 Cytophagales bacterium | reverse complement strand
CATCTTCACTGAGTGTAACACCAAGCACAACGGCTGGAATTTCTTTTTTTACTTCTTCTTCCATTAATTTTTTAAGCAGAATTTCTCTCTGCGTTGATGATGCCGAATGAACAACGCATCACTAGTTTTTCGTATATACTTTTAATTTTTGCATCACCTTTACTCTCATCAATTTCTCTGATACGAGTCAATGCATGTTGTTGGATCGTAACCAGAGGCAATTCAATGCGCTGACGCATTTGTATAGAAAGAAGATCAATCGGTTTATCTCCCATCAATTGGGTTTCTCCTGACAATCTTAATATATATTTTTTGGTAAGTTCAAATTCATCGTAGATCATATTCCACAACTCTCCATATACAGGGTGATCGGAAAGATAGACCGTAAGCGGGAAAAACGATTTTGTCATCGCCATTTCACAATTGCCTAATAATGTTTTAAAGAACAATGAACTGTCGTACAATTGTTTTACTTCATCCCATCTACCAGCATCTTCCATTTTCTTGAAAGAGGCCCCTACCCCATAATAACCCGTAAGATTTTGTTTCAGTTGACTCCACGCGCCCACAAATGGTACCGCTCTCAGATCATTCAAATTTAATTTACCTGAATTTCTTTTTGCTGGACGGCTTCCAATATTGGTTTCGGCATAGTAACGCAATGGACTGGCAAAATTCAAATACTCCAAAAATTTAGGATCATTTTTCAACACTGCAAACGCCTCATAACTTTCATCCGCTAATGTTTGAAGTAATTTATCTTCTTTTGCGGTAAGTGTAACTTCTCTTTGAGAGAACAATGCATTGCTAATTCCAGCGTGTACCAATTGCTCCATATTATACTGAGCAGCTTCTATAGTACCAAAATTAGAACTGATTGTCTGACCTTGTACAGTCAATTGTATTTCTTTGCTCTCAATGTTATTTCCCATTGAAGCATAGAACTGGTGTGTCTTACCACCACCTCTTGCCGGAGGGCCTCCACGACCATCGAAGAACACCACTTGTACATCGTATTGTCTGGACAAATAAGTTAATTGCTCTTTTGCTTTATAAATACTCCAGTTGGCCATCAAATAACCACCGTCTTTAGTACCGTCAGAAAAACCAAGCATTATGGTTTGTACATTTTTTCTTCTTGTAAGATGTTTTCTGTAAATATCATTTTCGTAAAGAGCCTTCATTACTGTAGGTGCATTGCGAAGATCGTCTATTGTCTCAAAAAGAGGAACAATACCTAAACTGATTTTTTCACGTTTCCATCCACTCATATGAAAAAGTGCATATACTTCAATTACATTCAATGCACTTGTAGAGTGACTAATGATATAACGATGACAGCCTTCTTCTCCGTTGAATTTCTGCACAGTTTTGATAGCTGCCATAGTGGCTAATGTATCTTTGTGCATTTCATTTTCTAACACAGATGGGTCAACAACATCTTTTATTTTAAGAAGTGCAGTAATTTTCTCTTGCTCGGATAACTCCTTATAATTTTTAGGCAGGAGATTTGTTTTATCGGCTATAGCATCGATCAGGGCGATGTGTACCGAACTGTCCTGGCGTACATCAAGAGACGCAAAGTAAAGTCCAAACAGTTCCACTTTGCTGATCATTCTTTCAATATAGAAAATGAAAAGACTGTTGTGCTCTTCAATTACAGTAGCTCTTATTTTCTTAAATACTTCTAAAATTTCTTCTTTTGAAATATCAGCTTTATGCCCTGGAATGAATAAGTTGTTGTATAATTTTTCTTCAAGAACACATAATTCATTGTACACTCCTTTAAACGTAAGTCTTCTTTTCAGACGACGAACATCAATGTAGTAACTTTTAATAATTGCTTTACGCAAGGCTTCCGCAACATTAAGTGTAGTATCCGATTTTACAAAAGGGTTACCATCTCTGTCTCCGCCTGGCCAGAAGCCCATACGGATAAGTGGGTTACTAGAATCAACAGAGCCAGGGAATTCATTTTTCAAATACGATAAAATATTTCCTCCCGCCTGATAGAAAACATGTTCCAGAAACCAAATCAAACTTACTGCTTCATCATAAGGAGTAGGTTTTTCTTTTTTATAGAAAGGTGTTTTCCCAAGTTGTTGTAAATAGGTATTTACTAAGGCTGTATTATCGTTAACAAGTGCTTTGGAAAGATCATGAATGATTCCCAACACTTCGCTTGTATAAAACTGAGTAGGGTGAGCAGTTAAAACCAGACGTACTGAGAAATCTTTTAGTTTTTCTACCAATACTTCATGAGAAGCCGTTTGGATTACTTCAGACTGCAGGTGTTTCAATGTACCAGGGCCATTCATATCGTTGATATGGCTAAAGGCTGCATCTTCCAACGCATCAAAAAGCACAACTTGTCTTTCTGCATATTGTACAAAACGAAATAGCAATTCTGTTTGATCCACCTCATCCGAATATGTGGTGTATTGTTTCAGGAAACTTATTATTATTTCCGTAGGACTAATGTTTTTTGAAAACCCTTCTTCACAATGAAGAAGAAAAAGAGAAAGTAAAACGCCAGTTTTTTCTACTTTATGAAAAGGAAGAGCTGTAAAAAGGCTGTTGTACAATTGAAATTTTATTCCAATAAGGTTCTTAAAAACCTGTAGTTTTGCATTGTTCGTGGAAGTCTCCATATATTAATATTCTTTTTTGCCCTTCAAAGGTTGAAAGTACAGTAAAAAACATTTAAAAACCAGTTTAGGCACTTCTTAACGCAAATAAAAAATCACTTTATAAAAAAAGAGGCTTAAAATTTAAGCCTCTTTTTCAAAAATTATCTTTTATTAAGAAATTATTTCACTGTGTCCATGTGAACCATAAGATCTACCAATTTATTAGAATAACCCCACTCGTTGTCATACCAGGAAACTATTTTCACAAAAGTATCGCTCAATTGAATTCCGGCTTTAGCATCGAAGATAGAAGTTCTAGGATCTCCAAGGAAGTCTGTAGAAACTACTTCATCCTCTGTATACCCTAAGATCCCTTTCATATCGCCTTCAGAAGCAGCTTTCATTGCTTTCTTAATGTCTTCGTATTTAGTTGGTTTTTCAAGTCTTACTGTTAAGTCTACTACAGAAACATCCGGAGTTGGAACTCTGAAAGACATACCAGTCAATTTACCTTTCAATGCTGGTAATACAAGACCTACTGCTTTAGCAGCACCCGTAGAAGAAGGGATGATGTTTTGATAAGCACCACGTCCACCTCTCCAGTCTTTAGCAGACGGACCGTCTACTGTTTTCTGAGTAGCAGTAGCTGCGTGGATAGTGGTCATAAGCCCTTCAAGGATACCGAAGTTATCGTGAAGCACTTTAGATATTGGAGCAAGACAGTTGGTAGTACAAGAAGCGTTTGATACTACAGTCATGTCTTTTGTATAACTTTTATGATTAACACCCATTACGAAAGTAGGGGTATCATCTTTTGCAGGTGCAGAAAGCACTACACGTTTAGCACCAGCCACGATATGTTTAGCAGCAGTTTCTTTGTCTAAGAAAAGACCAGTAGACTCAACTACATACTCCGCTCCTACTTCATTCCATTTTAAGTTTGCCGGATCTCTTTCTGCCGTAACGCGAATAGCGTGTCCATCTACCACAAGTTTACCATCTTTTACAGATACTTCTCCGTTGAAACGGCCGTGAGTAGAGTCATACTTAAGCATATACGCCATGTATTCTACATCTATAAGATCATTTATCCCTACTAATTCAATATTTGGATTGTGCACAGCAGCGCGGAAAACTAATCTTCCAATTCTACCAAATCCGTTGATTCCGACTTTGATTTTTGACATAACCTTGTTAATTTATATTTATTTACTTAAAAAGAAGCCCAAACTTACAATATGTAAATGCTAAAATCAACACTTTTAGTTCATCCGAGAAATATTTAATTTTTTTGGGAGTATATTTTGGGAAAAATGAAAAATTCCCTACCTTTGTGCCTCCAAAAATGGAAAATGGTGCTATCGTCTAGCGGTTAGGACACCTGGTTTTCATCCTGGCAACCGGGGTTCGATTCCCCGTAGCACTACTAAGGCTCCGAATTTCGGAGCCTTTTTATTTCTCCATACTCTTGCTGTTGCTCTTGCTACTCCCCTAATTATTAATTTCTTACGAATCAAATAGATTTACTAAAATTGTTCTTCTATCTTAATCTTTGTGTCAGCAAGAGCAACAGCAAGAGTAGCCAACGGAGGAATACCCCTATCAATTCAAGCATTTTGACTTAACTTTTCAAATTCACTATCCAGTGATAGAGACAATACTGAAAAAAATGTAAATTATAAAACAATGGGACACATTAAAGAACCTAAAGGAATTGATTTTACAGTAGATTCAACTCCATTAAGCACAGAAGACAGAAAAAGAATAAGTGAAATAATTGCTTACTACAAGGCAACAGGAAGAAAAATGTCACTGAAACCAAAAAAAAGAAGATAGCATAAATTACTATTCTTTTGTATATTTAAATTATGGAAGTAAAACTAGATTTAAATTTTGACCAAGTGATAGAGTTAATAAAACAACTCCCTGCTTCCCAGTTGGCAAAATTGAAGATGGAGCTTTCTGATTCCTTTTTAAAAAAGAAGTCAAAGAAAGACCTCAGTAAACTACAAGATTTTTTACTAAATGCTCCTGTAATGTCTGACGAGCAATTTGAAGTATACCAGAAGAGGCGAAAAGAACTCAGTAAATGGAGAATATTCCCCCAAGAAGCTCTTTAACTCATTAAAAAATATTTTCCAAATTAAAAAAGAAAATCATGGGACACATCAAAGAACCTAAAGGAATTGATTTCGTTGTTGACCCCACACCTCTTAGCGCTGAAGACAGAAAAAAGATAAGTGAGATAATCGCTTATTATAAAGCAACTGGAAAAAAGATGCCATTGAAAACCCAGAAAAAGAAAAAAGTGTCTGCCTAATCTTATGGAAAAGAATAAAACAGAGATGTCTGAAACAATGCAGAAAATTGTAAAAGGACTTGAACTGGTCTCAAAAAAACTAATCGAGACCACTAAGAAAAACAATGGGGAATTGGTAGTGATGGAAGGCGATAAAATCAAATTTTTGAAGGCAAAAGACCTGTAATAATAGAGGTTGGCGCTGTGGGCTATCTTTCTCAATACTCTTGCTCTTGCTCTTGCTGACCGCCCACTAGAAGAACATGAGCATAGAAAATGCAAATTAACTCCCACGCTACGCTCTTTATATTCTCCGAACTCCACTATACGCCAGTAAACTGAGGAATAGCAACAGAAAAGAGGCAAATTAACTCACGCACAATGCTCATTAACCCGGAAAGATTACAAACTAACTCACGCATATTGTTGATTAACTCTCCCCTGGTGAAAAAAAATAAAAAAACCCCGTCAATGTACTCGACAAAGACGGGGCCTGGACAAAACATACTGCAATTAAACTGTTGTAGGTAGCAAAGCAAACCTGATTTTTTTGATTTGATTGTACTGGGCACTGGTAGAACCAAAAACAGACTTTATATATTTTTTAATATGCGTGGCTGCTTCATAAATACAGTTGACACTCAGATAAAGTAACTTATCTCTTTCTATCCTGGCGTTGCTCAGGTTCACTTCGTTCTGACGGGTGCTCTGGTGGCAGAACTGAAGGTCTCCAAGATAGTTGGAAAGACCGGCAATGGTAAGCTCTTGTTCGTTGGGCATATAGTTAGGTTGCGTGGAAAGCAACTGGATCAGATTGCCGAAATTACTGAGCTGATTATCGATACTGCAATGTGAGACGGAACTCTTGCCGGAAGATTCCTGATTAGGGAGATTGCTATCGGCTACCGGTTTGTCTTCTTTCTTTTTGATTCTTCTTCCCTGGATCTTAGAGATAATACCGCGGGCATCATCCAGTTTTTCTTTGCTCGCACCACAAACATAAAGCGCATTGATGATGCGGGTGCAAAGTTTGGACAAAGGTTTCATTCGGTTTTTTCGCTCATTAATCATATGGTCTAGTGTTGCTTTGGCGGTGGAGACCGTTTCCAATACTGCCTTCCCATTGGTGAGTAGCTGACTGATACTCGTGAGCTGAAGGTTTGCATTGGAAGGATTGTAGGTGGCTCCATAACCTGCACAAAAATTAATGAGCGCTTGAAAGTTTGACACACACTTGGCATGACCGGTTTCTGAATTTGACATAGTTGTTAAAATTTAAAAGTTAAAATATAAAACCCGAACGCTTTTGCCTTCTTATCCCTCAGACAAGACTCAAGGATAAAAGGGTTGCCTAAAAAATGAGATGCAATAAACAATTTACTTTAGCGTTTTGTGGGGTTTACTGCTAAAGTATTTCATACGTTTCCTGTGTCACAATGTTTGACATACTCATTTTTTTCGCAGTTGTTTGTCTCCGCAGGTAACTATATACTTGTTAGACCAAAAGAGGTTAAAAAAAATTACACTATTTCCCCATTAATTTTTGAAACCATTCCCTCAATTGTTACAGTAATGGTTGCCATATCTAAAGGGTCTTTCATTTTAAATATCCGCATTCGTTCAGCCGATACAGCGTCTTTTGTTGGGAAAAGATTTTTAATATCAGGATTCTTATCGAAGAATGCTTCATAGATTCTTTTACCATTATATAGAACAATAATCTCAATGTTATTATTTATATGAATTGTGTAATTTAATATTGAATCACTCATTTTGTTTTATTTTTAGGTGTAGGTTTTGGATTATCTTTTACAAATGCCTTAATGATGATGCTCTCAAATATATTTGATGCTTCCTTTGGTTTTTTCTCCGCCTTTGTTTGTGTCCGCATCATAGCCGTCAACCTAAGGTATTAATGCGTTGAAAACCAATAGCCACACTGTCGTTGCGTAGCAAATTTTTCTTTTCTCCGATGTTGGAGTTTTTTCTCCAACATCGGAGAAAAAACTAATCCTGAAGGAACTGATAGGAGACCTTATTATTGGAAAAATCTCTGAAGAAAAGAAATACTTTGTTTACGTATCAAAAAGAGATGAAATAGTTTTTAACGAGAAAGGAAATCTTATGCATAGAATTATTTTTAATTGGATGCATGCCAAATCCCTGAAGTATAAGTGAAGGTTAGACTATTTTTAAGCTTATTAGTTAAGATTTTATGTAATTACCAAAAAAATTAGTATTATTAAACTTTAAAAGCATTGATTTTGAAAGCATGATTCTTTGTTTATATTTGATAATTGATTTAAATTTTTAAAATCCTGTAAGTGAAAAGACTCAACTTTGTCTAACTTATTACGTAAAATATTACTTTATGAGTCTAATTAAAGATTTAAAAATACCTAGCTTAGTTTTGTTGGCTAATAAACCGGGTATATCTTCTTTTTCCCCAGCAATGTTTAATCAATATTGGCTGCATAGTAATGATATAATACAATACGAAGAAATAAAAGAACACTCACTTTTTTCACCGGAAGTAACTCAAGTAATATCAGATAAGCTTAATTTTATTGCGACTCGTGATCAATTACAATTTGCTCCAGTGGATCCTTCTTTTTTTAAAGATATGGTGACAGTTAAGTGTAGCAAATTTATAACAGCAATACCCGAAATCATTTTGACAGGTCTTGGTATAAACTTTAGCTATTATGTGCATGATGAAAATATAAATACAATAGAGTTGTCAAAGAGGTTATTTAAAAATGAATCAAATTCTATTGCATCATTCTTTAGTGAGGATGATTCTAAATTTGGAATGTATGCAAGTAAAAATATTAATAGTGATATTAGATTGAAATTAGATATTAAGCCTGTAGATTTATTTGATGCTCAAACTAAAACTCTGGAACCAAGAATTCAGTTTGCCTTTAATTTCCATTCTGATTTAAAAGTAGAGAATTCTAAAGAAAAGGTACTTGAGATATTCGCAGAGTACAGCCAGTGGTATTCTATAACAAAAACAATTATGGATTCTGTAATATGATAATAGAAGATATATATACAAAAGAGCCTACTAATCCTATATCTAGGATTAGTAGGTTTCATAATGTTGAAGAAGGTACAGAAGGAATTGAAGAGAATGATAATGAGGATTCTACCTTAAGCAATTCTTCTAAGGGCATGGTTTGTACATTTGAAATGATAAATACTCTTCAAGAAAATCATAAAAACATATCCAAATATTTAGGCAGTATTAATCATTATATAACTGGCAATTATATACCTACGTCCGAATACCTTTCTGTAGGTATACCAGCAAGTGGATATTTTGCGGTATCAAATATGATTCCCACAACTGGATATATGCCTTTTGAGGTTATTCAAGGGAATTGTCGAATCCTAAAATTAGATACATTTGAAGTTGAATTATGGAAAACATTTAAACGAATTCTAAATAGTGATAGTGAATATGCATATGTTTTTCTATATAATAAATTAAGGGAAGAATCTATTAAAAAGGATATCAACAATTGTAATAATTTCCTTTCATATATTATTAATGACGATTTATCAAGTGATATTATAATACATGTAGCAAATGTTCTTTCTCCTATAAAAAGCAAATTATCAAATTGGGATAAATTTACGGAAATTGCAAAAAAACAATTGATCGAAAAAAAAGGAGAAAAATATGCCTCGAAACTTATAAGAGTATTTTAATTGATGAAGGAAGTTCCTGTTTTTTTCAATTCTGATGAAATTTGTACTGTCTGCATAGGAATTGAGGACAATAA
>JANYCO010000296.1 GCA_025360235.1 Cytophagales bacterium | reverse complement strand
AGACCAGGTAATAATTGAACCGGAAGAATTTATAATAACTGATGAACCATTGCATAGTAATTGGTTTGCTGAAGGGTTTAATACTGGCGCTGAAGGTGTATTAAGCGTGGTTATATTAATAGTTAAACTATTTGGGCCACTGCCACAGGAAGGATTTGATTCATACGCATAATAGGAGCCACTGGAATACAATTGAACGTTATTTCCAGTAACACCATAACTCCAATGTATCACTCCACCGGATGTTGATGGTGAAACAGAAACCGGTTGATAGGCACCATCACATAATGTAACTGAACCTGTAAAACTTAATAATGGAGCGGGTGGGGTGATGTTAGTGGTAATTGCAACACTTGCAGAAGGATTTGAAGTTCCACAGGCATTAGAAGCCCGTAAAGTATATCCTCCGCCATTACTTACGGTTATATTGTTACCAGCTGTCATCGGAGAACCATTGTAATAGAATTGCATATTCCCTGTTCCTGAAGCATTTAAGACAATAGTATTGCCATTACATAAGGTCTGCGGCCCAGCCGGTGAAATAGTTGGCATCAAAGGAGTAGAAGATGTTGAAACTACTACTGTTGAAGAATTAGGTCCGGTTCCGCAAACAGGGTTGTATTCATAAGCATAAAAGTTGCCAACTGAGAATGTTATTAAAAGAGTGCCTGTGGTTGAATTATTCCAGACCATAGTATTACCGGTTGCAGGTACAGAGCTGTTGACTGTTAAACCATCTCCGTTGCATAAAAGGACTGACCCGGATCTGTCAAGTTGTGGGGCTTGTGGTGTATTACCACTAGAGATTACAATAATGTTGCTGATCAGGCCAGTTCCGCAGCTATTGATTTCATAAGCATAATAACTACCTGCACTATTTACAACCAGATCATTACCAGTCGCACCTGTATTCCAGTGAATCACTCCGCCAAACGAAGGATTGGTATGTACTGTGGTTGAAGCACCGTCACACAAGCTTTGACCATTACTCGAAGTTATTGTTGGAGCCGTAGGTACGGATGAGGCGTTTAAGATAAAATCTGATGTATTTGCTGACTGACAGGCATCATAAATATAAACCCGGTAAGAACCGGTTGTTGATGTTATTAGAGAACTTCCGTTTTGACCGGGTAACAAGGAATTATCCTGATACCATTGATAATTAAATGTTGCTGATATATCGGGGCTGGTTGATAGTGTTGCCTGGTCACCCGGGCAAAGCAGGGTTTTTGTGGACACAACAGTAGGAGAATTAATCGGCCCATTATTATAAAGAATAGGATTATCAAAGCTCCTTAATGAAGATATGGTAGTTGTATTGTTTCCCTGGTCGATCCCTTCTACTGAAATATAAAACTAAATACCTGCCCGTGTTGGAAATACTGAATATGGCAATGTAAAACTGGATGAAAAAATACCGCCATTATTTGGAGAAGAGGTTGAGTATGTTTCGGAAGTAACTAATCCTCCGGTGATCTGTGTACCGTCAAAATAGGTTGGATTAAAGCTGGATGTGTTGGTTATCACTAACCCAGCAGGCTTATATATCTGGTAGGTACCTATTTCAGAGATAGAACCATTGTAATAGTAAAAATGGAATTTTAAACCGATAAAGTGGTAGCCATTAGATGAACCGGGATTAGCACGGATCGTTCCGCTGACATGAATCTGCGTTGATAGATCACAGTATTTTGTGTTATCGAGAGATACTGATAATCCGGAATATTGGCTACTGGCAGTAAAACAGCTGGTAATAAGTAAAAAAATGAGTAATAAAGATTTCATTTGTATTTAGATTTATACGTGTTATTGAGAAAAACGAAAGCGTAACCCGATACCATAATTGAATGCTGTTTTACCAAGACCAGTATTGAGCAAATATTTCTGCTGGACAACACCAATAAAAGAGAAATCATCACTGATAAACCATTCTCCTGCTATCTCTCCAAGAAATCCGTAATTCAGCCTCTTACTAAACGATGCACCGGCATATACCCAGGGTTCTGAATCAAGATTGGTAGAAAGCCCCAAACCTGGCCGGATAGAGAAAACACCTTCTGAATACTCGCTGTTATTCAAAGGGTAAACCAATAGCCAATCAATTCCGGCAGTGGTATAATTCAGTGCATTTATATGGGATGTTTCGGCATGTATTCCCAGAACCCAATTAAGAGGAGAATTTGTAGGGGCTTCATAACGAAGCATGTAATAATCTCCAGGTAAGCCGCTTCGTCCTGCACCAATTGTTAGGGATTGGGCAAAGACCGGTAAGCTGACGGCCAAATTAGCCATCATTAAAAAGGATAAAAGCAATAATTTCATTGTTTTGTTTTTACAGAATGGTTTGACTTGAGCGGGATGGCTTTTGCTTTGAAAAGTTGCCAGTTATTAATGCATAGGGTTAGGTTACGCCCTCCATTTGTCTCAAAAATTTCAATAACAAATGTTTTCTTATCCGGTATCGTGAATTTTGGGATGGCGATTAGAAACCGGCTATTGTCTTTGGCTTTAACCAATTTTAAAGAATCAATATATAATGGTAAAATCTCCAGTTCCTGTAATGAACTTCTTTTTGCCTGGTTATCATCTCGTAAGTATAGGCGGATAAATTCAACAGGATAAGAAAGCTGTGAGCGGTTGCGAAGTATTAGCCCTATCCAAAAAACTTCCTCCTGTACATAAAGTGTTTGTAATTCAAGGGTCAATCTCAAAGCATCCCCTTTTCCATGCAAAAAGGGCTTTTCATTTTTCAACACCGAAATAACTGGAGAATCTATTTTCTGAGCATGACATAGATCACAAATAGTACAGCAATAAAGTATAGCCAGAATATATTTTAACATGATTAATTGAATTGGATGTTTTGAAGAATTAGGTGATGTCCTGCTTTGACAGTTACACGAATTTGTTTTACTTTTTTACTTAATAATGTTTTCGCAGTTTGAATACCTGCTGAAGCCGCCTGTCTGCCAAGAGAAGTTTCATAACCGCCGATATTAAAGGATTGAATAGCCTGATCGGCTCCATCTTTTGTTACTTCCCTGTCAATTGCACCGGGTATATAGATCCCTTCTATACCATCAACATCAAATGCTTTTAGAGAAACCGGGTAAACCTGGTTGAGATAAGTAGCGTGTGTAAAATCAATGATCAACCTTTCGTTACTGATGCTACATACGCCATACAGGAAATTTCCTTTAGGTATTGTGATTGTCTTTAGGGTAAGATCCTGTAACAGACGAAGTTTGATAGTTCCGCCAGATACAAGTACCTGTGTCTGGTGTACGACAGCCTGAAATGATAAATTCTTGCTATTTAAGATTGAATTCGTGTTTGAAGAAGTATCTAGCTTAATACGCTGCCTTACCATTTCAGGGTGCTGTATATCAATCAGCTTATCCAGCATATTTTCAAGCTGTTTCATCTGCGGATCAACGGAGGCGGGTTTTACAGTATCAGAAAGCGGATTAAAAAGAGGTTCTTCCTTTTTAGACGGTTTCTCAGCTATCTTTTGATATATATTATTTAGTCTCAGCTGTATATCTGATTCTTTTTTCGGTTGTAACCTTCTTAGTGTAAATCCTTTAAGAGAAAAATCGCTTTTAACAGTACTGCTTTCTATCTGTTTTGTGTAAGGATCTGTTGCCAGTAATTCTTTTTTGCGAAGGGAATCCTTTTCAGCAGCTATGTACAATTCCAGCTTGTTCATTGTTTTTTGAGCATCCGCAGCTGGTAACATTTTATTAAATCCTGATGAGGACACAACATTATTTGATGGGTGCGATGAAAAATATTCAGTGTATCCGAAATAGAAGATTGCTATAAACGAAGCAAGAAATAATAATAACCCTAAAAAGCCGATCAGTTTGTTGTTGTTAGTGAACGATGACATAGTGGATTTATTTAGGAGTGTCGATGAAATCATTTTTATCTTGGTATAAATTTCAAATCCTTGTTCTCGATAATGCGCCAATGTTCTATGAGGAAACCATGTGGATTATTATCACTTATCGCGCTTAAATCACGAATATCTGCTTCGGTGATCAGTGAACGGACTACGATGCTTGTAGGTCGGATAATGGATATTTTACCATAGTATCGTATGTACCACGGTGTTCTGTCAATATCGACTATAATACTATCAGCACTAATTCGCTGGCTGATACTTCCAGCTACGATGCCTGAATAATAACCGGTACTTGTGAGATCATTGTACTGGATGCGGGCGGAATTATCGCATAAATAAAGTGCTTTACTCAACTGCTCTTTGATCAACTGTTCATCCGGCTCCAGGTTAAAAAAGAGTTTGTGAAAGTTGTTTACATGATCTCTTATCTCAACGGGAAGCTTTGATTTTCTTTCCACGGCAATGGCTTCTATCAGTTTACCGTTTGAAAGGACAAATATTTTAGATCGTGCCTCATTCAATTTCCAGTTGGCATCATAGATCACTATACCGGATAAGAGGATGTTAGCCAGTAAGAATAAGTAGCTAAATAACCGGATATGACGAAACGAAGATTCAATATTTTGTAACTGTCGGAACATGAATGATTTTTAGTTTTAAGTTTTATTCTCAGTGCACTTTATTTTGCTGAAAAGCCCTACCTAAATTTTACGAAGCAGTTGATTTACCCGATATTTTATTTTGCTGGTAAGCATTAGAATTGCCAGCATCAGCCATAGAACTTGATAGACGATCATCGCCAGGTATGTTATTGCTCATACTGCCACCTGAACCTGCACTCGGTGTATTACCTGATTTACTCAAAACTTTGGAGATTGTCGATAATTGAGATGAAATAAGCGAATTGGCTTTACTCATAATGGCACTCCCACCACTGGCATGAACAACATAATTGGCAATAGATGGAATTGAGAAATACCCGATAATGCCAATTACTAAAAAAACGAGGTAGGCAATATCTGTTTGAGAGAAACCTGCATCTTGACCGGATTGCAGAGCGGTAATATCCGTTTTTAACATGGCCAACTGGATTTGAGCGATCAGGGCACCAAAAAGGTTAGCAATGGGTAACCACAAATAGATATTGATGTACCGGCCTATCCAGATGGAAAGTGTATGTTGAAAGCCATCATAAACTGAAATTGCAAATACAAGCGGGCCCAGGATAGCCAGGATAACCAAATGGAATGTTCGCATACAATCAATACAAAGCGAAGCAGCGTAATACGCAATTTCCAGTATGACAGCCAATAACATTTTTAACAACTGGATAAAATTCAGGTGAAATAGGTTGTACCACCAACCTGAACCACCTGAGTCATAATTTGTAAAATTGCCTAAACCGGAAGCAGGTACAGGGCCTCCTATTCCTGTTGCATTGGAAAGTTCATCTCTTTGATGTAACAATCGGTCTACATCTTCATGGGAGTTTTTTACAAGCGATGCAGTTGTAGAAACAACCGGGTTTAAAAGACCATTGATTATACCAATTACCTGTGGAAATAAGCCGATGGCTATTGATATCGCAAACGGGCGAAGCAGGGGGAAAAAATCTATTGGTTCGGCATTTGCCAGATGTCGCCAGATGCGGTAACCAATATAAAATAATGCCCCAAAAGCTGCAATGCATTGGGCTACCCGGATCATCTGACTGCACAGGGGAAGCATTTGGGTATAGAGATTTTCCAATACTGTATGCATTTGCTCAACACTATTTGTTTGTGCCTTAGAAAACAAAGGGCTAAAACAGACCAAAACAAATAGGCCCAGGGCACTAATTTTTTGTACCATACAATGCTTTTAAGCTTTTTGTGTCTTTATCTTCCTGATTTTTATCAGCAATTAATACAATAGCATTATGGGTTAAGTCCTTAACTGTTTTGAGGATTGTTATCATATCTCCATCAATTTCCCCAATAGCCGAAAGACGTTCTGCATCAGACATCCTCAGTTTGCCTGTATGAATAACCATATACAGTTCTTCTATAGCTGATACACTCTGATCGAGCAGGTCAAGATATTGGGTACATATAGCTTTTTGGTCTGAAGAAGAAAACCTGGCTGCCGATAGTAGTTTCACAGCATCGGCATAAGCAGCAACTATTTTTGACTGATTAGCTATAATAAGCGTTATGCGTTTATCATTTGCTACACTTGCGCTAACTGTCCATAATGCATCGAGGTATTCTTTGTGCAGGCTGAAGTTGCTTTTTGAAATATCATTAATAGCATTATACCCTTTAGAAAGAATAGAATATCCTTTAATCATATTGTCAAGGATCAACTTTAATTGAACCAGTTTTTCAATATCAGCAGATAATTGTTTGGTTTCTGATACCTGTGCTGAAAGCGAATAAGTCAATATCAAAACCAAAACAAGCATTAAAACATACTTTTTCATTGGCCGTATAATTTCTTGATCATCTTAGTTTCTTTATAATTTTGTGATTTGAGGTAAGCAGATTGAGC
>JANYCO010000293.1 GCA_025360235.1 Cytophagales bacterium | reverse complement strand
GGATTAACGCCTGATGATTTAAAATCATTGGGCGTTTTTTTGTCTGAACCAGAATTTTTAGGATTAAAAAGATTTCAAGATTAGTGGTCTCATCATTGGACAATTTTATACATCTACAAACACCCAGAAATCAGAATCCCCTGATCATTTTTTTTATTGTAAACTATCCATATTATTTATTGCATTAATCTCACTACTAAACTATTTTAAAAAAATTTTAATCCTAACAATCCGAGTTCAGACATTATGATTTTAAGTACGCGAATCATCACACATATAAAAAAAACATCCTGTGATTATTACAGGATGTTTTTTTATGACCATAAAGATCTTGTATTCAAAAATATTCTTAATCTATTTCATTAATCCCAGCTCAGACTTACTTAACATTAGAAATATCGCCGTCAGAGTTTAGCTTAATAAGGGTTATAGAATTTGAGGCACCGCTATTACTTACATCATCCCCAAAAGCTATGGTACCGCATATCAAATACCCACCATCAGTGGTTTGAATAATTCTTGAACCTGAATCATTTCCTCTACCACCAAAGACTTTATGCCATTGTTCCAAACCATTTTGATCTACTTTTACAACTAAAACATCCTCAAGTTTTGCAGCATCTAGCGTATAACTAACGCTGTTAGTAGTACCCATGAGTACATAACCACCATCACTTGTAGGATATACAGAAATACCTTCATCTTTAAAGCCTGTTAAATCACCATATCTCCAACTTTTCATCTTAGCCAAAGTTGTAGAATTCAATTTAATCAAAAATATATCTGTATTGGAAGCGACACCTCTCGTGCCAACCAGCATATAATTAAAATCCGATGTTTTTGTAATCTGGCCCCCTGTCATATAAGTAGGTTCAAGCCAACTTGAATTTATCGGTGCATTATTCTGCGACATGGCTGGTCCGTTGAGTCTACACCTGATCACACGTGGAGTATTTATTCCGCTAATATTTGTAGAAGAAGAAATAATATACTCTATACCAAGGCCAATATCAATTGCTTGAATAGCAGATACAGTATAATCGTTTTGATCATTTGCTCCATATTGAAATGGGATCATTGGAAATCCACCTACTTGCAGAACAGCTCCATTTTTATCAACTATAAAAGCATATACATCGAGATTGATTATTAAACTCCCACCTCCAGGTGTATAAGAACTATCTACCATACCTGCCAGAAAACATTCCCCATTGGAATTTACAACCACTGACTTTCCGAATGCTCCAATTCTAAGATCAGGATAACTTGGATTGTCATAATATTTCGTCCATACAACCCCCCCCATAGAATTAAGTCTCGCTGCGCACATTTTAGTGCTATCCTTTCCTATTTCCAAGGCATTAACATTAAACTCCCTATTTGGTTTTAAAGCAGTAGTCCCAACCACTACATAATCTCCGTTAGGCAATATTGCAATCGAACCACATTCATCGTAAACGGAAGCCTTTCCTATTGTCTGGTGCCAAACTTCATCACCTTTATCATCCGTTTTAATAACTAAAATATCACCAGGTCCATTACCAGCATTGGTAGTACCAGCAATCACATAACCACCATCACTCGTTTGTATAACTTCAACGCCTTTATCCTGAAGCAATCCCCCGTAATATTTTACAAATGCTTTAGAGAGGTCTGCTTTATCTTTCTTTTTACATCCTCCAACCAAAAACAGGACACTAAAAATCATTAAAACATTAAATACATTACTTATTACTTTTTTCATTTTATAATGAGTTTTTATCTTTGAATTTAGATCAATATATTTTCACAACTATTCACTTCCCAGTTGTCTGATTTTTTTAGGTTTGTATATCGATTTCATATAGCCTAATGAAAACGCTAAATTATTTACTGTAAAATCGCTGCTCACATAACCGTAATAAAAAAGATTATCTCCATTGCTGGTATAGAAACGATTTTTAACATTGGCTATATTTTTTAATCCAAGATTATACCTGGCCTCAAAAAACATATAACCATAACCAACTTTATACCTTACGCCTAATCCTAATAAAGCCGACATGGTATAAGCATTCCTGATCTTTTTAAATTTTACCAATTCTTCTTTTGCAGCATTGGAGTTATCACTATTTTGTCTGGACAGTTTTGAATTATCATTCAACAATAATCCAAAGGTCCCTCCTGCTAAACCATAAAGTTTTAGCTTTCCTTTTCCTATATTATACTTTAATGCAAGAGGAACATCCATCCACATTTGATTTTCATTGGAGGTAAGTGTAGTTCCATTTTTATATAAAAAACTATTTTTATAGGTAAAATTTTTCAGACTCAATAATGCTCCTGTATTAATTTGAAAATTTTTATACAACAATATATCGGCCACTAGTCCTCCCTGAAATCCAAAACGACTTTTATAAGAAGATTTGTCGTCTGTCTCACTTCCTACACTATAGGCTTGTTTTTCTGAAATTGAAGTGGTGTTTATTCCACCTGTAATTCCAATGTTAATAACAGGGAGTGTTCTGTATGAATTGTAAAGTTCATAGAATTCAGCAGGGTCAATAGCTGGATTTAGAACATACTCAGGGTCCTCTTTAAGTAACAGAAGCAAATTACCTTCCGCTACACTATGTTCGTCCTGGAAAAGGGAAGATAAAATAAGCAAACGTAAAGCCTGCATTCTTTCCTCTTTGGTAAAGCCATCTTTGATACAATCTTTAAGATAAGACTCTACTTCTGTAATCTTACCAGCATCGTAAACTTTTTTTGCCTGATTTAATCGTTGAGTACAAGTAACGGAATCACTGAGATTATTTAATCCTGCATAAACATTATTCCCAATACTTATTAAGAGCATTAATAATAGTAAGGGTAAAAGATTTTTTTTCACTGTTATGTATTGATTTTAAGGTAAAATTTTAAGTTTATACCGGAGCAATTCCCCCTCATTCCGGTATAAACTATTTAGTATAAATCTTCTTTTATTGCTTCACTACTTGGCAAATTAGGACAGGTCAATTCGTATGGAATATCGCTTGCTACATAACGATACCATTCCTTTCCAGTCATATTTCGTTTGATTCTTCCACAAATCTGATCAGACATAAAATCTGTACTCGTTGGCCAAACTCTTATTAAATTATCTACACAACCAGCAAATAATTTATTTCCATCATGACTAAAACCAACTGACCATACCCACATATCGTGGTCACGGAAAATAAGAGGTTCTTCGTTGAGGTTAGTAAAATCCCAAAGTCTAACGGTCTGGTCAAAACTAGCTGTTGCCATTAGTTTATTATCAACGCTAAATTCAATGTCGTTGATTCTGGCTTTGTGATCTGTTAAAACTGCCACCAATTTACTTTCTGCAAGACTATATACTTTTACAGTTCCAATTTCATCACCAGAAACTACAAAGTTACCATCGCTGCTAAATGCTACAGAGTGTACAATTTTACCTTTGTGATCTACGATAATTGTTTCTTCATAATTTTTACTTCTATCTATTAATATCACCTGACCTTTTTCATTACCAACCACAATTAAGTTTCCTTTAGGATTTATCTCAATGTGTTTAATCTTAGATTTTCCTTTGTAGATCGTATTAGGTTTTTTAGAGTCAAGGTCCCAATAAATAACAGAAGAATCAGCTCCTGCAGATACAAGTCCTTTGTTATCCGGAGTAAAAGAAGCCGTCCATACAAATCCTTTGTGTCCTCTCAATTGTATTGGTGTTGGAGTAGTTTGAGTGATATCAAATAATTGAATGTAATTCAAATCCGAACATGCTGCTATCCATTTTTCATCAGGGCTCACATCAATACCACGATAAACAAATCCATGTGCATTAATTGTAGTTGGAATTGCTTTTGTTCCGGTCATATCCCATTTAAGAATCTTACCATCACTACCAGCGGTGTACATATCCTTTCCATTCTTGGAATATACGATGGAACGAATTGCATCAGAGTGTCCTGCTAAAGCATTGTACTCTTCTTTTTCCAGATACTTCATAGCAAAATACAACCCTTCATAAATATCATGGTTATGCTTATTGCCCCCGTTGGCTGCATGGAAATTAAATGCTTGCTGAGCCAATAGTGCCTTCTTGATTGTATCTGAAGTCAACGAAACAGACTTAAGAGCCATTTGTTTAGCAATAGACAATAAACGTAAGTTCAAGGCGTGTTTAGTTGCTTCTTTTGCAATCTCTGTTTGCTCTTTAGCATCCTTTTCACTGGCCTCTGCACGAATACGTGATTCATCAGCTAATTTCTTTTGGGCTAAGGCTTGATCTTTTGCAATATCGGCTTCTTTCTTAGCTTCTATCGCTGCATTTTTTGCAATATCTGCTAATCGCTTTTGTTCTAAGGCTTCTTCTTTTGCTTTTTCTGCTGCTTCTTTTGCCTTTTCCGCTGCTGCTTTTTCACTAATTGCGATAAGCTTTTGCTTCTCTGCTTCTTTTTGGGCAAGTACCGCCGCTTTCTGAGCAAGGATAGCCAAATCTTTCTGCTTATCCGCTTCCACTTTTTGTGTAATCGCCCAGATACCGATACCGATGGACATGATCGCCGCAAACGCCAAGACCAACGCCACGATACGCGTACGTCTCAACGTACGCTTCTGCATCATCTCTTTGATACGTTGCTCTGTCTCGAACGCTTTCTTACTGGTCTCAAGGAATACTACCGCTCTTTCAAAAGCAGGATCGTACCGTTGTGCCCAGTCTAAGGTTGGTTTATTTTTATCGTACCAGTTTACAGCTACCTGAAGATCGGGTGGTCTCCAGAGACCAGTCTTTCCTAACTGGTACATAGCAGAAGCTTCAGACAAACGCAAATACATTTGTACCGATTCACTTTCTTCCTCCACCCACATTTTCAATTTCACCCAAATCCTCATCAAACTCTCGTGAGAAATATCCACAACAGTATTAGAGGTAAGTTGAATACCTGTAGGAGGCATTAACAGAGAACGTCCCGGTTTACGGAAAGTTTCTACTACTTTCATTACTTCTTCTTCCGTTGTTGCTGCAATAGCGGCAATAACGCCAAGTCTTGTAGGTCTTCTTATACCGTGAGCACTTTCTCCACCTTTTTCAGTCAAGGCTTTGAACATGATCTGACAAATTTCTTTTTGCTTTTCGTTCAGATCATCGTATGCTTCGTTGGCGTGTTGAGAAAGAGCTTCCTCCATCCTACCTATAGCTTCGTAGTGACGAAGATCGATAGGCTCATCGCCCTCTTTATGTTCTGTCCAATACCCCCAGGTTCTCATCAAAGCGTGCTGCATGATAGGAAGCTGATCAGGGTTATCGCCCAGATCGTTCAAAAGAGTTTGTAATAAACGTGGGGCAATTTTACCACCACCTACTGCAATAGGACCAACGATAGCGAGTCTTTTCTGCTCCCTTGTCATTTGCGGGATCAGGTAGTGACTATCGTTTATATATTTTGTCAATTCAGGAAACTGTGCGCAATCACCGATAAAGTCGGAACGCATGGTGATGGCTACATAAATCGGAACATCTTTTTGTCTTGAGGCTTCTGATAATAAGTTTACGAAAGCCAATGCCTCATTGATGGTAGAAGTTCCGTCTTCACTTTTCTTAAAACGGAACAACTCTTCAAACTGATCGACAAGAATGAGTACGTTTTGATTAATACTTGATTTTGTCTGACTTATTGCTTCTACCAATCCAAGTGAACTACTTCTTAGTAAAGTAGAAACTATTTTTTTTCTTACTTGTTTTTCTTCAGGGTCAGCTACCACATAATCAACATTACTTTTCAATAATGCTTCTCCCAGATTGTCAATAGGGGAACTGCCCGGACGGGCTACTATTACGTTCCAGTTGGAACCAGTTGTAGTACTAAATCCACCGTATAAAATTGGAATTACTCCACAATACAAGAAAGATGATTTACCGCTACCTGATGCACCAATCACCGCTACGAATTTATTCTCCGTAAGCTTCATCAGCACCTCATCGCTTTGTCCTTCTCTACCAAAGAACAAATGGCTCTCCTCTACTTCAAAAGGACGAAGTCCTGGGAATGGATTAGGGGCAAGAACTTTCGTTTCAACCTGTGGTTTAATTTCCTTTTCTTCTTTTTTTACGGAGGTAAGATCTGCAATAGTCTCCTTCGTCACCCCTGTTTTAATTGTAGTTTCGCTCATAGTCCTTAGAGTTTAGCGGTAAAAGGTCTTAATGTTTCAGAGAGAAAGTCTCCTGAATTATGCAATACTTGAAAATCATGTTCTCTTAGAAAAATGTGATCTCTTAACTTCACCCCTTTTTCTACTAACACAACTTTATTTCTCATTATTTTTTTTCTTCCGAATCCCGGAGACTTTAATACATCATGCGCTTTACTATTTACCCATTTTTCACTTACGTGATTCATGTAGATTAAAACAGCATCGCATTTATTTAGATTTAACTGATGAATTTGTCTTGACTCCAAAATCGTTCCTGAAAATTCAGGTGTAATTACTTCGTATCCACTTACTGAAAGATGATCAGCGATCTTTTTCGATTCAACAGAATCCATTTTATCGCAAACCAAGTAAATACAAGTTTTACCTGAATCATGCAACAACGTAGATTGATTAGCCACGTTCGATTTTCTAGCATTAATCTCATATAACTCATTTCTGATAATTGCTTTCAACTCCTCCAATGGAATAGAAAGTACATCAGCACTAGAAACCAATTGCGCGTCACGTTTGAAATTCTCTATAAATATTTTTTGTTGTTCGTCACTTACTTTGCTATCAGGAGGTATCCAGATAAATCTCGGAAACTCCATAAAATCTTTATTAGGATTTTTATCATTTTTAGATGAACTAAAGTTCGCGGCTACTTCATTTTGAATTTCAGGAAGGCCTTTTATTTTCTCTTCTGCTTTATTATATGCGGAGCCGCTAATGAAGTGGATTGATAATTTACATTTTTCAAGATCCCCTATAATTTTAGTTTCCAAATCTTTTGCATCGGCAGGAATTGAATAATTAGGCAAAACGGTATAACCGTGTCTTTGTAATTCCCTTTTGATAACATCACGTTGTACAGCCAAATCTCTTGCCGAATTTGCCAAATAAATATATTCGTTGGCACCAGCTACGTTTAATAAATGTTCTGATTTTTTGTCACGAGAAGTGATTATTATATCATAAAGATCATGCGCCAGATCAACCAATCTTAACCAATAAGTATTCTCTACATCTGCCTCAAAAAAATCTGTAATTTCAATACTTTCACCAGTAATGTAATTAATATTGTAAAGATTGTATCCAATAAGATCTCTTAATCCTTCCGGATGTTTGTTTGTAGGAACATAAGATTTTAATACTTTGAAAATTCTATTCAGTCCATCTTGCTGTAAAGAATTTGATTTTTCAAGATTTCTATAAAAGGTCTCCGCTTCCCTTACATGAGGAACAGATTCCACATAATTTGGAGAAAGGATGCTCACCATCGTTAAGGCCTTCGAAGAAATATCAGAAGCACTTGAGCCATCAGAAATAAGTATTTTCGGTTTTTCTCCCATCAATTGAGTAAGTAATCTTTCAAGAAAATCCTGAAAACTATTTACCCAACCTCTTTGTGTTTTATCCAAAGGCTTATCATCGGCACTTGAAAAGCTAATCAGTATATCGTATTCAAACTTCATTTCTATAAATTAAAAGTACTATAATTAATAAGGAGGCCAATTTAGTTATTTAGACCTTAATGTCAAATTAAAACTAACTATAACTCATTCACAACCAAATGAAAACTATCGTTTTGTAATCTCTTCAAGCTCCTCTGCCAACGCATCTTTATGTTCAAAAGTCCTGTGATCCACAAACCCTGCAATAATCCCCTCTGTCATTTCGTGTGATTGAGACATCATTTCGTAAAAATGCTCTTTTTCTATTTTATATAAGAATACATCATCATAAGCTACTATATCATCTGTATTCACATCCGATTCCAGTACAAGTGTCTCTCCTATCAGATCGCCCTTAGCGAGTCTTGAAACCACCCTCTCCTCTTCTCTAATTTCAAGAGTACCTTCTACAATTACATATAAAGGAATATTTCCTGTATCGCCTTTTCTTAATATATATTCTCCCTTTTTAAGAACTACTTCTTCAATATTATCAGCAATCCCGGAAAGGAATACTCCATGTATATTAGAAAATGCTTTTACTTCTTTTAATACAAATACCTTCTCTATTTGCAACTGTTTTTTATTTCCACGTCTCTCCTGAGCAAGAATGATGCCGTCTAGTTCTTTTTTAGCCTCCCCTAATCTTTTTGTATACTTATGATAAGCCTCTTTATCTAATTTATAAATAGCATAAGCGGCTGTTTCTCTTAATAAAGAGTCAGGATTAAATAAGTTAGCCACAAGATCATCTGTCACTTTAGCTTCCGGCATTCCGCAATATCTGAATATCGCACAAGCCTTCGTCCAGCGGTTTACATAGTTATAATCTCTATTGATAATTTCTATTAAAATTTCTCTGGAAGAGAATTTTTCACGTAAATAATGTTGTTGCAGCTTTTCGATTTTCTCCTCGATAGAAATTTCATCCAGCAATGGGAAAAGCACAGGTTTAAGCTCGTCGGCGATGAACACGTTTAGAAGTTCAATAGCATATACAACTCCTTCCGATGTGCGGCTCTCAATATTTTGTCTCACCAGCTGAATCGAATTGGGTTCATACACCAGAGACAAAAGCATGAATATTTTATTATCTGTAGATTCAATCTCTTCAATAATTGCTTTTCTAAGGTGCCTTGCCTCGGCATCGTCTCCTAATTCGGTATAGGCAGCGATACACCATGCCGAACTACCAATTTCAGTTTCGATCGCCTGCACAATCCTGGTAGCCCTGTAGCCTTCAGCCTGAAAGGCACAACCGCTGAGAGACAACAACACTTGAGCGGTAACATTTTTATCTGGAAAATCTATCTTATTCCACAAATAATCCGTTACATCAGAACCACCGAAACGTCCGTAAAGTTGGACGATTTTCACCATCACTTCGGTAGTCTGCCCTGATTTATAAAAGGCAGATTCCAGGGAATGGAGAACTTTATCACCAACTGCATATAAAGAAGCTGCTGCTGTATTACCAAACAAAGGAGACCCTAAGTTTTCAATCATTAATGGCCAATATTCAGATCTTCCTGTTTTGCCTGCTGAAATTATCGCAGCCCCTCTTACCTTCATATCCCTATCGCGCATTAGATCCAACAGCAATTGAATATTGGTCTCGTCAATCGTTTTGTATATTAGTTTCGCCGCTAATAAACGTTCATTAGCATCTGTTGATTTGGCTAGTTTATATACTTTATTATTTGACAATGCTATTGTTTCAGCATCATTTAAATTATCCAAAGCCAATTCAGCCAATTTTTTCACTTCGTCGGAATCTTCTAATTTAATCGCATTTTTCAATGTTGAAACAGAGGCTATACTTCTAAAATCATTAATTTTTTGAATGACATATTTTCTAATATTTTCAGAAGGGTCATAAACCAATTCGTCAGAAGACTCTTCTAATAATACGGGTTCTATCCTTTCCATCAACTTTAGGGTGTAGATTACTTTCTCTGGTTTTGTACTATGTAATTCTTTTTTCATTACACTGATGGTAGAATATTCTCTTTTTGAAGTTGCCAGTTTAGACTTCTGAGTATTCAGAGAGTCTAACAAAGTGAACTGATAACTATCAAAAAGTCGAACGCTTGTAAAC
>JANYCO010000285.1 GCA_025360235.1 Cytophagales bacterium | reverse complement strand
TTATTCTTCAAAAACTGAAATCTTTTATTACTTCCAGTTGAGATACCTGTAAACGTTACCGATTGGCCTTGACAGATAATATTGTCTGCATCACTACTAGACATTGTTACTGTTGGACTTGTTTTTACAACTACATCTACCGTTGATTGATTAGTGCAGATACCACCATTAACAACGGAGTACGATAAAGTATAGGAGTTAGCTGTAATATTAAAAGCATTAAACTTGTTAGTCGAAACACCAGTTCCAGACCATGTCCCCCCTGCTGGAGTAGCAGTCAATGTATTGTTTATATTCTCAAGGTTACAATAGTATGGGTCAGGAGTATAAGTAATAGTCGGTGCAGGGTTAGCAATACTAGTAAGGATTGCATGCGTTTGATTATTAGCTGGCATATTCCCATTCTCTATATGGTCTCCACCAGGATATGTACTCACAATTCTTTTAGAGGTCGCAGGGGAGGTTGCACTGTTTAATGCAACAACTCTTAATCCAGTGATTTTTATTGAATCAATACTTGAAGTTGTAGCCACACTGACTGTAAATAAAAAATTATAGTTACCTAATCCTAGTGAAGGAAGTGATACACTTCCGTCTGCACCATAATAGATAAGTGTACAAGTGCTAATATCAAACTGATAACCAGTTGGTGCTAGTATTTCATAAGGAAGCCAAAACGCCACAGCGAAATCACTTGGAAGTGTTTCTTTTATTACAATAGGATTAATCTGCGTTACATACGCTCCACCACGACACATTGTAGGAAAGGAACCTTGTTTTACTACGACTTGCGAATTACCAAATTGAAGTATTGTGGTAAGTAGTAAAAAAGTGAGTATTAGTTTTTTCATTTCACTATAGCTTGAGCTTGTAAAGATTAATTATTGAGTTATTATTTTATTGATTTCGAGTTCACATACCTAGCCACAATGCACAAAGTTCTTCAATAAAAAAACTCTAGTCAATGACACTTTCGTGTCATTTTTCATCTATTTTTTCAGTCAAATGTCAGTTTAAGTATATTTTAACATTAAAAAATACATTTTCTAAATTTCCTCATCGAACATTTCCTTTCCTTCCTTTTGCGTTATGAGTAATTTTAATTCTTCAATTTCTTTAAAATAGATTTTCACTCTTCCATCCTTACTTCTAATCTGTAATTCAAGAATTGCCTTCTCCAATTCATCTCTATATCGAAATGCTACTTGAATAAATGTATCGTCAGAAATATATTCTTCTGGTAATTTTTTTATTAAGTTGATACAAAAATCATGGTATCCTGCTAACAATAATTTTAGCCTTTCATCTTCCATAGCCTCTAAGTAATGCGTAATTAGAACGGTTGAGAACCCCTCAGCCTACAAAAAACTTACAATAAATCAACTAAAACAATGACCCGAAAGTGTCATTGTTTAGTCTTTTTTTAAATATATCGCCTTTCCGGTGAAATTTTTAGTTTTTCACTTTGATTTACCTTATTTATCGACTTCTTAAATCAATAAAATTTATTCGCCAATGCAGAAATCACACAAACAATGCAATTACGCAAGGTTTGCCTGCGGAATTGCAAAATATTAAAAATCAATAAAATATATTTACGAAAGAAGCTCTTGTGCAATTGAGTTGGTATCACCATACTACTTTACTGGACAAAGTAAAAGATTACGCTATTGTTGTGATTTGCTTTCAAATAAACGATCTTTGATATACCGACAACAACCTTCTGTAAAACGTTTAGTTCTTGTTTTAAGTTGTGATTTGCTTTCAAATAAACGATCTTTGATATACCGACAACAACTTCTGGATATTTTTTCCAGATATAGGAAGGGTTGTGATTTGCTTTCAAATAAACGATCTTTGATATACCGACAACAACTATATGATTGAGTTATCCCGGATGCCCATGGTTGTGATTTGCTTTCAAATAAACGATCTTTGATATACCGACAACAACTGTCCTGTATAGGACACTACGTAGTCAATAGTTGTGATTTGCTTTCAAATAAACGATCTTTGATATACCGACAACAACCTGTAAGTGTTCTATTGCTAACTCCCTCGAGTTGTGATTTGCTTTCAAATAAACGATCTTTGATATACCGACAACAACTTTTAAAGAAACATAAGGAATGTCTATAAGTTGTGATTTGCTTTCAAATAAACGATCTTTGATATACCGACAACACCTGGGCAGAGTTTTTAATTCGTGTA
>JANYCO010000282.1 GCA_025360235.1 Cytophagales bacterium | reverse complement strand
TGAATTTTTAGTAAATTCCTATGTGGCAGGTCATAAGTATTGGACACCAAGTATTTCAATGAATCGTTCCGGAGAATTTGTGATTGCTTGGGATGATTTTTATGGTGATCATAGTATTTCCGCTAAGAAATATGATACCTTAGGAATTGTACAAGTTGCAGAATTTTCTGCTGGTGCATATGCTGAAAAGCCTTCAGTTTCTATCGATAATTATGGCAATTTTGTAATTACTTGGATTACAAATAATCTTCTTACTCAATCAGGTGGGGTGACACCTTCCATTAATGCTGTTGTATACAATTCAAATGGAATACAACAAGGGAATTCAATTTCAATAAGTGGAAATGTATATTCAGGAAAAGTTAAAATGGATAATAAAGGAAATTTTATTGCTGTATATACACACCAAATTGACGAAGGAATTTTTGCAAGTATTTTTACTTTGGCCGGAATTGCTCAGGGCCAAATTACTATTTGTAATCATAATGATAATCTGACACATAATCAAGCTTCTCCGAGTATAGCAATAGATAAAGATGGGAATTTCGTAGTAGCTTGGTTAGATTACAAATGGAATGGGAGCTTGCGAAGTTTTAATTTAAGAAGGTATAATTTTAATACAACTTTATTAGGCAAGCAATATCAGACGCTTTTTCAAAAAAATAATAATGGACAAGAGAATCCATCAATTGTAATGAATTATAAAGGTGATATTGAACTTGTTTATGGACAGGGAGGTGACGTTTTCCTAAAAAGATATACTGATAAATACATTACACCAATAGAAAATCAAACTGCGATTTCTTTATTCAACTTCTATCCTAACCCAGCTAAAAGTATAGTGACGATTGATTTTCAAGGTTCAGCTACTGTAACGATTTTAGACTTGTCTGGTCATTTGATAAAAGAAGAATCCGTGGAGAAAAATATTCTAAACATTGAAGGTCTTAAATCCGGAATTTACATGATCGAAGTAGATCAGGATGGAAAGAAAGAGATTAAGAAGCTGGTGGTAGAATAAAATTACGAATTACGCTTGTCCGTAATTGATTTTTTACTCTTCCAATAATTTATTAAGTACCTTCAACTCTTCAATAAACTGATCCCTCACTTCTTTGGCGTAGGGATTTTCCTTTTCAATGGTAAGAAAAAGATCCATGGAATCTTGCCCCAGATTTCGTTTAATGTATAACAGGTATTGATAGGCTGGGGTTTTTTGTTCCACGTCCGGAATATCCATTGCATTTACCGCTCTTCCTACAAAGTGTGTCAACGCCTGTACATAGGCCATTTGTTTGTCGTGCACGATGGGTGTGCGCTCCATTACATTTAGCTTTAACTCTTTTGAGAAGAACCGAATCAGGTTGTGGTTCTTTTTTGTTCTTACCGGACAAACCACAATGTTTAATCCTTCTATTCCGTCTTTACCAGACTGAGGTCCGAAAAGAGGGTGTGTGCCTATAATGTCCACGTGTTCCGGCAGGTATTTTAACATTAATTCTATCGGTTTTAATTTTACCGATGAAAGGTCAAATACCAATGCTTTGGGTTGTACAAGATTTTTAATATTAATCAGAAGGTTTTCCAGAAACTGTACAGGCACTGCCAAAGCGACGAGTTCTTTTGAAGCTACTTCTTCCAAACTTCCCCAATGAACTCCTTGTTCTTTTGCTTTTGCAGAAAGATCAAGGTTGTCAAAAACGGTAATATTAAAATACGGTTTTAAATGCGGTATAATGAATCGACCAAAGCCTCCATAACCAATAAAACCCAATTCTCTCTTCTGCTGTATCGTTGTCATTATCAATTAGAAATCTTGTTGAAATTTGATCATCGAGGGTTTACTGAATAAGTATCCCAGGAAAATCATAGCAAAAAATGCCAGAAATAGTTGGTCAGCAGTTTGAAGATATGCTATTGCAGAAAATAAACCTGACCCTTCAAGCAAGGCCCATACTATCAAACACGAAGTTTGGTAGTTGGCAAATTTTTTCATTGGGTCTGGCTCCTCTTTTGATTTTTTAGAATTCATTCCATATAAAAATTTTCCCGCAATATATCCACTCACCGCTAATACCGGGACAACGATCTTAAATACTTCTGCTAGTCCAGGTTGTGGAATAATCGTTTTTGACCCGATTAAAAAAACGAAAACGGCAGATGACATTATCATTCCAGCTCCCAGAGCCATATAGATAATGTTTAAGGTTTTAAAAGATTGTGCTAATTTATCTTCGTCTGCCATGTTATTTTAGTTTTAATTCTTTCAGGATTGTATCTATTTTCTCATCCAATTGAGCACTCACTTTTTCATAATCCTCTCTTTTGGACAAAGGTAAATTTACACTCACGTAAAATTTAATCTTCGGTTCTGTTCCTGACGGACGGGCAGAAATAAGCGAACC
>JANYCO010000226.1 GCA_025360235.1 Cytophagales bacterium | reverse complement strand
CTGGCATGGAGCTTCTTGGACATTTATAGTTTGGGGTGCCTATCACGGCTTTTTTCTGGTGCTTGAGCGATTATTCCTTTCGAAATTATTGTTAAAGTTGCCTAAGTTAATTTCTGTTGCTTATACATTTGTGGTAGTAGCTATTGGATGGGTATTCTTTCGTTCTGAAAATTTAACCTATGCTTACAATTTTATCTTAAAACTATTTTCATTTAAAGGAATAGACGTAACTGGTTTTGATTTGGAATTCTATATTTTCATAGTTATATCTATTGTATTTTCTTTCTTTACAATTTCAGTACGAGGTGAAAAAATGCAAAAGCTAATCTTTAAAAATGAGAATAAAACAACTACGCTTCATGTTTTATTGTGGGTAGGTTGTTTGTTTCTTCTAACGCTTTCAGTAAGCTCTATTGCAGTAAATAATTTCAATCCTTTTATATATTTTAGATTCTAAAGGAATATGAACATTAATAAAATTTATATTAAAAAAACACTTTTTTTACTCTTTTTAGCAATGTTATCATTGCCAATGGTTCAGATTTTTTTTTCATTCAGTAAAGGTAAAAATCTTAATGGTTATTATGTAAAAGCGTTAGATGATAGTATTAGTATTAAAGGTTGGTGGAAAGGAACCTATCAGCTTAATAAAGAAAAATTTGTAGCTGATTCTTTTGGTTTTAGAAATGATCTTATTCGGGTTAATAATCAAATTTATTTTTCACTTTTCAATACAGCTAGAGCAAATACAGTTATTGTAGGGAAAGAAAATTATCTATATGAAGAGCCTTATATTAATGCTTACTTTGGATTAGATTTGAAAAAGGAAGAAAAGATAATAGAAAAAATTTATAAACTAAAAAAAATTCAAGATACACTCAGGAAATTGAATAAGGATATTCTAATTGTTCTTGCTCCAAGTAAAGCTTCCTTTTTCCCAGAATATATTCCCGATAAGTATATTAAAAATAATCCATTAAAAACAACAAATCATACACTATATAAAAAACATTTGATCGAAGCAGGGATCAATTTAATAGATTTTGATAACTATTTTAAAGCGATTAAAAATAAATCAAGTTATCCTTTGTTTCCTCAATATGGTACACACTATAGTATGTACGGAGCTTGTCTGGCTGCTGATTCAATAATCCACTATCTTGAGAAAATGAGAAATGTAAACTTGCCATATCTGTATTGGAATGAAATTGATTCTTCTAAGATATGCAGGTATCAGGACGATGATATTTCTATTGCATTAAATCTTTTGTATAAACCAAAAACATATACTATGGCTTATCCAAAATATAAGTTCAGAACTGAGGGGAAACAAAAGCGAAAAATACTGGTAGTAGGAGACAGCTTCTATGATCTAATGTTTGAAATAGGAGTTTCGAAAAATGTTTTTGATAACGGAGAGTTTTGGTATTATAATAAATTAATTTTTTCAGAAACTGAAAAAGAAAAAATTTACTTAAAGACGGTAAATATTAAAGAACATTTGGAATCACACGACACAGTTATTATTTTAACTTCCCTCCCCAATATGCCAAGTATGGGTTGGGGTTTTGTTGAAAAAGTGTACTCTATTTATTACAAATAGATGTTGGTCATGTATCCAAAAGCGAGGTAAGAAAGTAAGATATTGATAATGAGTATATAATTTTATAAAAAGGTAAGAAAATAAAACAAGACAGACGATACATGGTATCGTCTGTCTTGTTTCTATAGGTTTATTAATCCTTTATATTATTTTTTAAGGCCACCAACGCTTTTGATACACTACCCAAAAATAATGGGACTGATGATCAAAAAAACCATCAGTCTCATGTGGTGATCCCGCTGGGATTCGAACCCAGGACCCATACATTAAAAGTGTATTGCTCTACCAGCTGAGCTACGGAATCTTGTATTTTAACGTTTACAATACCGGATATTTTTCCTTAATTGCGGATGCAAAAGTAGCAGAGTCTTTCTATAATAACAAACAATGTTCAGTAAAATATTCAGAATATTACTCACATTTATTATAATTTCTTATACATCAGCTGTGTATGGCTCTGAGAATACCATTAAAATTATTGGTTCTGCCGATTCGTTATTCGAAAAGAAGCATTATACCGAATCTATGGAACTATATGAACGGTGTTTTCATTCCGGTTTCTATACTCCAAGGATGTTAATCCGGCTTTCCCTCATAAAAGAGGGTCTTGGTGACTATACTTATGCCCTTTACTACCTAAATCTCTATTATTCCAATATTCATGATAAAAGTGTTTTGAAAAAAATGGATGAATTGGCTTCCCGTTATAATCTTGAAGGATACGATTACAACGATCTTGTCTTTTTTATCGCATTATACGACCGTTATTATACCTATGTGGTTTTTGCTTTTTTAACGGCATCAGCGCTCTTCTTGTTTTATCTCTATCTAATGAAGCGGCGAAAGAGGACATTAGGTCTCAGGTCGCTCTTATTTATGGTTATATTGGGGGCAGTTTATATTATCTCTAACTATAATATCATTCCCGGAAAAGCAATTATTAGCAACGATGCATCTCTTATGTCTGCTCCTTCTGCAGGTGCCGAACTTATAGGACAAATAAATAAAGGACACAGGGTAACCATAAGAAGACATATGGATATCTGGTACGAAATAAAGTGGCACGGTAAGACTGCTTATGTACGGGAAAATAATCTGCTTTTCGTAGAAAAAAAATGATAAATACCGGAGTTAACTTGCAGTTGCTTTTTCAAATCTAGTTATAACCAGAAAATTAGATACATCCACATTACAAGTACTTTATTTTTATTGAAATACTATTTTGTGTAGGTTCAAATTTAAACTTTGCTGCTTCAAAAGTTGGAGGACTAAAGCCACCTGATTTAGGATTGTTTGAAACCCCAACGCCTTCTGTTGGCATACCATACCAGGTATCGTCAATTTTTTTGTTGTTATTTTCATCATGATAAATGCAGACCGCATACTGACCATATGGTATATTTTCAAACACAACACTGCAATTGCCATTGTTTACTGGACCTCTTACAATTTTTATCGCTTTTTTTGTATCCCTGGCAAATCCTTCAGACTTGTTGAATAGAGCAAATTCAATTTCACCTTTGTTGTTGCGGATAGTGGATACACTTACCGTTAAATTACCAGCAGTATTATTTTGTGAAATAAAAGAGGTATTTAGGATATATGAACAAAATAAACCGATGATGAATATTTTTTTCATAATTAAATGGTTTTGTTTTTAGTAGTAAGTTTACTAATTGCTGTTGAGAATTTTAAAACCTTAAGTCAAATCCATTTGCTTTTAATAAATTGTATTGTTTTTTGTTGAACTTATACAATGTAGCTCCAACATGTTTGCCTGGTTTTACTTCATCTAGTTCAATAAGAATGTCCATCGCTTTTAGTTTTCTTCTGAAATTTCTCCTATCTAATTTTTCTCCAAGAATTAGTTCATATAAATTTTGCAAATCTGTCAGCGTAAATTTTGTAGGAAGCAACTCAAAACCTATAGGTCTTATCGTTACTTCCTTTTTCAGTGTCTTAATGGCAAGGTCTACGATCTCTTTATGATCAAAGCCTAGTTTGGGGATTTTTGTAATATCATACCATTTAGTTTCACTGGCATGCCAGGAGGCTTTAAGATTGTAATAGGAGGAATCGATCAAGGCATAATAACCAACCGTAACAACGCGTTCCAACGGGTGACGATCAAGTCTTCCAAAAGTGTAAAATTGCTCCATGTAAATACCAGATACACCGGTTAAGAGACCCAAAACTCTTTTAGCAGCATCATCAACTGTTTCCATTTTTTCCATGAATCCTCCCGGTAATGACCATTTGCCAAATTCAGGTTCTGATCCTCTTTTAATCAATAGGATTTCCATCTTTTTTCCATCAAAGCCCAAAATGACACAGTCTACAGTAATTGAGGCAACCGGACTGACATATTGTATTTTCATATCAAGTAATAAATAATTTAAGGTAAATATACCAATTCTTAGCATAGAATTAAAATTTCCAAAAACCGCTTTTATCCATGTTTTAGCTCATTTTTTGTTAAAATTTCTCTTCATACATAACCTGAATATATTAGTAGAAAAATGCTAAATTTTCTATGGTGTGTAAATTATACACACCATAGAAATAATATTTAAATTATAATATTTTTTCTTGATATAGTTTTTTTATTAGAAAATATCTAATACATTTATGATATGTAATAATGACACGACATTGATTTATTGCAAATAGCACAACTGATTTAAAAAAAATAGTTTCGATAATATAAAAATAAAATTATGGAAAGACTATACCGATTAATTGTAAGCGCGCTTATCACAGTACTTCTACAAGCCAATAGTATTGAGGCTCAGGTCGTTTATCCCAACGGGAAATCAGGTTCTTATACAACCTCCTTCGATTATAATATTTACAATGTTCCTTCAAAGATTGTAGGGTGGTGTGGTAATCCGGTCCCAAATCCTCCCTGCTCGCTCGACTACAAATTAAATGCAGATGACCATTATGCAAAAATTGGTACTGATAGAAGGAAATATCAGGTGACACCAAAAGTAACCGCTAATTTTAATCAGCGCTTCCAAAGTCCGGAATGGTGGAGTACACATATTTGGAATTTTATTACCAATACCGAAACCAGAGATATTTTTGGAGATGTAAATGCAAATGGAACACTGGAAACAAGTTTGCCAAAAAGTTTTACAGCAGCCTACGGAAGTAGTACGCATCCACATCCCCTTGTATTTAATAACAGAGGATATGGATTTGGCCTAAGCCAATATGGGTTGGCTAACTTTACAGGCCCTATCCCCGATGTAAACAGAACCAGTACGGTACAATATGATTTCAATACCGATCTGAATGTAAGTATTGGTGGAAATACAAGATACGACGGCATTTATTATCGTGTCGATGCGATGCCCTGGGTTCCTGAATCGAAAGGTACGCAAGTAGATAAGTATGGTGATTGGACTGCCAAAGTGATATGGCCTTATGGAACAGGCGATACATTGGAAGTTACTTCCGGACATGGGATGCCTTTTGCTCAGTGCAAAAGAAGTGGTAATGCTCCCGTTAATATAAGTCATACCGGTACCTTTAACCACTGGGCTACTACTGCAAATTCAATAGGAATTTCAATTGACAGATTCAACGATGGGAATTTTAAACATTACGGAATATTTTTCCCAACAGGAACAGTCATACAAGGCTTGAGCGATGGCACAAATTATTTCTCCTATTTGTTTGATATGGAAACTGCTGGTTTCATGGACACTGTCCATACCGGCCCCACTACTTTTAAAAGAGTGGGCTTTGATTGGAGTAAAAGAGGAATGCCAGACTGGAATGGAGATGGAAAAGCTGACAGTACTTTTATTTTCACTTGTTTTAGAATTGTTTTACCGGCAGGTGCAAAATATTTTTCAATAGCAGCGCTTCCTAATAATGATCCAGCTGTATTGGCAGAATTTCAGAAACGTGCTTTTGCATATGTTCAGGACTCCAAAGTGTCCTACAACTACAACATGACTGGAGCCTTGATGAACAATACCTTTACATTAACAACTCAACTAGTGCCTGGTGCTCCTGCAGGAAGTCTCAATGAAACAGTGCAAGCGCTTTATATGCACCAATATAAATGGAGTGCTGCAGGAAATTCTGCTCTGACGTACAGATCTCCGCGAGGCCCAATGCGCCTGTACTATGGAAATTCTTTTGATGTAACGTATACACATGTAGGACTTCTTCCCAACCTTGGATGGGCAAATACAGGAGATTCTTTGTATATGCGGGAAACGCTGGAAGAAATAAAATTACAGACGAGTCTTTTCTACGATAAAAATCCGAACGGTAAAAACGGCCCTCCACCTTATGGCTTTTATGGAGAAACATACGAGCATGGAAAATTTCTTAATAAGTATGCAGACTTACTGCCAATAGCAAGACAGGTAGGAGATATGGCTGTATTTAAATTATTAATGGATTCAATAAAAGCGAATCTTCAGGATTGGTTTGATGCCACGGATATCTGCGCTGGTTGCGACCGGTATAAATTTTTTGTTTACGATGCCCAACATGCGTCAATGGCCGGATATCCTTCAGGGCATTATGCAGCAAGTAATTTTAATGATCACCAATTGCATTGGGGCTATTTTATAAAAGCAGCTGCGATGGTGGCACGCTATGATCAGCAATGGGCAAAGGACTGGGGACCGATGGTAGAAATGCTGATTCGTGATGCAAACTCTTGGGACCGGAACGATCCATTGTTTGGTTACATGCGTTACTTTGATCCTTATGAAGGACACTCCTGGATCTCAGGGCGTGCAGAAGGGCGAACAGGTTTGGATATAGAATCTTCCAGTGAGTCCATCAATTTTGCCACAGCAGTAGCGCTCTGGGGAGCTAACACCAACCAGCCGTCTATTCGAGACTGGGGATTATTTATTGCGACGATGGAATATAAAGGCACTGAATATTATTGGTGGAACGAAGACAGCGATGTAAATGATCCGATATGTACCGATAAGGTAGCGGCTACTATATGGGGTGCGTCCTCTAATTTTGAAACATTTTTTACCGTACCACCGGCAGGCAAATATATTATAAACTGGTTGCCCATGACAGGAGCCTCAATGTACCTTGGTTACAACCGTCCGCACATGCAGGTGATGTGGGATGAGATGGAACAAAAAGAAATGCTTGCTACAGGAATCTTATGGAAGTGGAACGATTCTGGAAAAAGTTTTGCAATTCCAACTCCATACAGAACCAAAACATGGCGTACTCTGATGGCTATGTACCGTTCCATGTGGGACCCTGCATGGGCAATTGATATGGAAAATCAACTTAAAACCGAATACCAGGGTTGGGAATTGAACGATCCTGCCTACACCTATGTAAAGTGGAACGACTGGGGAGCTAGATATGCCGTGAATACTACTTTTGAAGGACTTCATCCTGCGCTTATGCATCAGTGGATTCATACTTTTGACAGTGTTGGAGTATTAGATCTTACTACAGCTAACTGGCCTTTTACACATGTCTTTGTAAAAAATAACTGTAAACATTATATGCTCTACAATCCGCCTGGAGAACCTGCGCGAACAGTTAATTTTTCTGACGGTTCGTTTTTTACATTGCCTCACGACACTTTGGTTGTTTATAAAAAATGTAATATTCCTCTTCCTGCCGAACTTATTGAATTCGGAGCAATGAAATCACCTGTTGGCGTAAATACCTACTGGACTACAGCTTTGGAAATAAACAGCGATTATTTTATAGTTGAAAAAAGTGCTGATGGAAAAATTTTTACGGCAATAGGAAAAGTAAAAGCAGCAGGGGGGCAAAAAATTAAAAATTATTCTCTTACGGATTCCATCCCTTACGACGGAATTAATTACTACAGACTAAAACAAGTAGATAAAAATGGATCATATATCTACTCTAATGTAGTAACCGTGCAATACGACAAAGTGATGGAAGTATTGGTTTATCCAAATCCGACCAGCAATGAATTGAATTTGCAAATTACAGGAACAAGTGGTATGGTGAAAATTATAGCTTTTGATATTGTTAGTAAAGAGATGTTGTCAGAAACAAAAGAGCTAACTGGGCAAGCGACGGCGATTACTTACAATATTGAGAGTTGGGCGGCAGGTACGTATCTGTTTAAAATAACAGTTGCAACTTCCGGTGAAAACAAAATTGTAAAATTTGTAAAAAAATAAATATTCTATTTTAACTCTAAATAATAAAAATATGAAAAAGCAACTACTTACATTCTCTATCATCTTCGGATTGATGAGTGTTACATTTGGGCAGGATTTTTCACAAGCATTAGATAACACAGGATTTAGTTATAATTGTGATTTGTCTACTTCCTCTTCTTATACGTGGGATGCAAGCTATTTCCCTAACTGTGCATACACTTCTACAGGTACCGGAAGTGGTTCACTAGATCCGATATTAACAAATGAACTAACAATTGGTTTTGGGCAAGGTTCGGCAGGGTATGCTTTTTTTATTTTCACATTGACTACTCCGTTAGATCTATCATCGGTGGCGAATCAGAAGTTAAGGTTCAAACTTAGAAATCAAGATGGTTCAGGTAATGCACTGCCATTGACCTATACGGTTCACCTGGAAGGTGCGGGTAGTCATCTTACAGATTCTATTCCGCTAAATGTAACTGGTACCAAGCAAGTATTTGATGCTGATTTTTCTAGTATTATTAAATCAGGTAAGACCCTGAGCAGTGTTAATAAAATAGTTTTTATTTATGACGCCTGTAATGGAAATCCAGTAGAAGCTGCTTCTAAATTATTTATTAGTGCTTTTCAGGCTGGAAGTAATATTACCACCACAGACGTAAAACAAAGTCGGAATATTATTTCAAATTCTAAAGTATATCCCAATCCTACATCAAATAGTGTTACGGTACATTTAGACCTTAAGTCAGAAGCTTCTTTAAAGATTGTACTGAATGATTTTGTTGGCAAACCGGTGAAGACTATTGCAGATGGGAATTATATTACTTTCGAAGAAACTATTAATGTGTCAGATCTTTCTAAAGGTTCCTATCTCTTGACCTATATTGTAAATGGAGTTCCGGCTAAAGTAGAATCGGTAATGGTAGTAAGGTAATATCATAAATAAAATTAGTATGAAACGGAAGATTAAAATTATAGGTTTTTTGATAGCATTGAATTTTTGTGCGTTTTGTCAAGAAAATATAATCAGAAAATATATTTTCATAAATAAAAAAAACGAAAGTAGAATTGATTCTCTTCTGAAAATAATGACCCTGGAAGAAAAAATTGGTCAGATGACCCAACTCAATGCACCTACCTTGCAGACGGGTCCTGTTATGGAAAGCACTAGCAGTAAAGAATTTGAGCTACTTATTAAGAAAGATAAAGTTGGTAGTATTTTAAATGTATGGGGAGTTTCAAATACAAAGAGACTTCAGGAAATAGCAGTGATGGAAACCCGTTTAGGTATTCCATTACTCTTTGGACTCGATGTTATTCATGGATATGAAACAACTTTTCCTATTCCTCTTGCTGAATCAGCAAGTTGGGATCTGCAGGCAATTAAACAGTCGGCAAGGATTTCTGCTATTGAAGCCTCCTCTGCCGGTATACACTGGACATTTGCACCAATGGTTGATATAGCTCGGGATCCGCGTTGGGGAAGAATCGCAGAGGGGGCAGGAGAAGATGTTTATTTGGGATGTGAGATTGCAAAAGCAAGGGTAGAAGGATTTCAGGGAAGTCTAAGTAAAGAAGATGAACTAATTTCCTGCGTTAAACATTTTGTAGGCTACAGCAATACGGAAGCGGGTAAAGATTACAATACCACAGACATGTCCGAACGTGCCCTTCGTGAGACTTATCTGCCACCCTTTAAGGCCTGCATAGATGCTGGGGCCGGTAGTTTGATGAGCGCCTTTAATGAGTTGAACGGAGTTCCTGCTTCAGGAAATAAATATACATTGGATCAGGTATTAAGAAAGGAGTGGGGCTATATGGGTTTTGTAGTTTCGGATTGGAAATCCATTACAGAAATGATCAATCATGGTGCGGCTGAAGACGAAAGTGAAGCAGCCGAATTGGCTATTAATGCTGGAGTTGACATGGAGATGGTAAGTAGATCATATA
>JANYCO010000205.1 GCA_025360235.1 Cytophagales bacterium | reverse complement strand
TTTTCATTAAACTTACAGCAACTGTTTTCAAAGCCCCGTGAGATTCAACAATCGCATCGTGTGCAGCAAGTGCTTCAAATTTATTTTCGGCAGTGATAAAAGGCAGGCCAGAAAGTTCAGCGATTTTCGCAGCTACTTTTTCCGAATACCCTTTTGGAGTGTTGATGCCTGTTCCAACAGCCGTTCCGCCAAGAGCCAATTCGGATAAGTGTTTCAGGGAATTGTTAATGGTTCTAACACCATGATCAATCTGAGAAACGTATCCGGAAAATTCTTGTCCGAGGGTAAGCGGTGTCGCATCCATAAAATGGGTACGACCGATTTTTACAATACCCATAAAGGTTTCCGATTTTTTCTTGAGGGTGCTTTGAAGTTGTTTCAATCCCGGGATAGTAGTGTCAATTAATATTTTGTAAGCAGCAATGTGCATTGCTGTAGGGAAAGTATCATTCGAACTTTGAGATTTATTAACGTCATCGTTAGGATTCAGAAATTTTTCTTCGTCTGAAAGTTTGCCGCCGCAGAGCACTTGTCCACGATTGGCCACTACTTCGTTCACGTTCATGTTGGATTGTGTACCAGAACCCGTTTGCCATACTACCAGAGGAAATTGATCATCCAGTTTACCCGCAAGAATTTCATCGCATACCAGACCAATAAGATCTGATTTTTCTTTTGGAAGTACGCCAAGGTCACAGTTCGTGATTGCAGCGGCTTTTTTAAGAATGGCAAAAGCGCGGATTATTTCGATCGGCATGCGAGTGGGTAAGCCGCCAATTTTAAAGTTGTCAATAGAACGTTGGGTTTGTGCACCCCAATAGGCTTCCGCCGGAACATTTACCGGGCCCATGGTATCTTTCTCTACTCTGAAATTCATCTTATTTGGAAGTTAAATTTTATGCAAACAAACCTACGTCAAAAAAATAAAATTTACAATGCGGGAAGCTTGTATTTTTATTATATTGGAAGATTAATTTTAAGCCAAATGGAGCAAAAAAACTACACCAACGTTTATATCGGATTACTTACTGTTCTGCTTAGCAATGCAGTAGTGGTATACGGCGTAGTCTCGCTGAACTGGAGTTTCTTCATGGTTATATACTCCTATTGGTTTGGGGAGGTGATCTCTTCTGTGTTTGATACTATAAAATTGCGAACACTGAAGCGTAGAAATGAAATGCCACCTTTCGAAAATGAGAAGCAGGAAAAACAAGGAAGATTCTTTTTTCTTTTTGTCTATTGGGTTTTCATTGTGGCCATAGTAGGGTTCGTCACTTCGTCGAGTAATTTGTATTGGGAAAATCTTTCCGTCATTTTTTTTATGGATCGGGTTTTTAACATCACGATTCTTTGTGTCTTGTTAGGAGAATTAGCCATTTATTGGAATGCTTTTTTTCTTTCCAGAAATTATGATCCAAAAATTATAGTTGCCAAAAGTGATATGGTGAACAAGAAAACAATGATCATGCACCTTTCTATTATTTTTGGAACGTTTGCTTGGTTTGCAATGAACTCTGATAAATTTTTCTTTCATATCGATGCGGGGGAATATGGTAATTATGCATTTATGGCGGTATTTGTAGCGATCAGGTTGATTGGTGATTTGATTGGACTAAAAGCGGATTTTACAAGAAAGTAGAATGGACTATACCAAATCAATTTTACAGGAAGAATTCCCCTATTATAAAAGGCTTAGTGAAGTAGAGAAGAGTCGATTTGCGGCAAGAGTAAAAGCGTTTAAAAAGTATAAAACGATAGAAGGGCGCGAAGGTTTTGTAGTAGATGAGCGCGCAGAAATATTGGTTTCCGCTACTTCAATCCAACTAACCTTTGGTTTAAACGAATACCTGCTGGATTATTTTGATGAGATAATAATTTATCCTCACAAGTATTATTCGCATTCTAACAACAATTACCATGTTGGAGAAGTAGATACCAAAGGACTTGTTGTATTGTCGTGGGAAGATTTTTATGTGGGGATCTTGATCGAGAACGATTCGAAAAATGTTGGACTGCATGAATTTGCGCATTCGCTCATGTTGAGTGATGCCATGCATTTGGAGGTGGATTCCTTTTTTTCAAATTATTATCCTCAATGGGAAGCAGCAGCTCATAAGTATTTGTCTACCCATAAGAAAGGTTCCGGGTTTTTCAGGGATTATGCCTTAATCAATATTCAGGAATTTTTTGCAGTGGGGGTAGAATATTTTTTTGAAAAGACTTCTGAATTTAGAATGCAAGAACCTGTTTTGTTTATTCATTTCTGTAAATTACTAAATCAGATTCCGGATCAGCCTATTAAGCATGTATATAAGTCGGAGGGGAACATTGACTTTTCTTTGGAGAAAGGAGTATTGGATAAGGTAAGGAATACGGAAGGTCGTGTTATTTTAATTTTGAAATTTGTAATGTTAGTGTCTATTATATTAGGAATAATAGTGCCAGCAAATAAGGGATTAGAGATGAATGAAAAGACAGGATTATTTATTTGGGTGTTAAGCATTTTGTCACTAATTGTATTTTCAGTTTATCAATATGGAAAATGGCAATCAGAAGTTACATTGCTTTATTACGCTGATAAAATGGTCCTTTCTAATAGATTGAGTATTATTAAAGAAATCTATTTTCATTCGATTTGCAGGATAGAGTTTATAAAAAATGAGGAAAGCGCAATTTTCACTTTTTATTTTGTGCGATTTTATTACAGAAATGGCGATACCTATTCTTCAACGAAGTTCTCTAAAGAAGATATTGTTGACATGGGAATATTAAATTATCTTTATAACAAATTAGGAATATTTGTACTTCATTATGGAAATGTCGTGCTTTCAAAAATAAATTTGTAAATGGCCAAAGTTAAAACTTCTTATTTCTGTCAGAGTTGTGGGGCGCAGTCTCCAAAGTGGGTAGGCAAATGCCCTGCTTGTGGGGAGTGGAATACTTATGTAGAAGAGATTGTACAGAAAGAAGAAAAGACAAGCTGGCAAGGCTCGACTTCCCAACGAATTTCCTTCAAACCAAAAGCCATCAACGAAATTTCTTTCAGCGAAGAAAACCGAACAGAGACAACTGATAAAGAACTTAACCGTGTATTGGGTGGCGGCATTGTGCCCGGTTCTTTAATATTAATTGGCGGAGAACCCGGAATCGGAAAGTCTACCCTTATGTTACAAATCGCTTTGGGGTTAACTACTTTAAAAGTGTTGTACATCTCAGGTGAAGAAAGCGAACAGCAAATAAAAATGCGCGCGGAAAGGATAGGTATAAAAAGCAGCAACTGTTTTATTCTTACCGAAACATCGACACAAAATATTTTCAAACAAATTGAGGTATTACAACCTGAGATTGTTATCGTCGATTCAATCCAGACAATGAACTCGTCTTTCATAGAATCGGCGGCGGGAAGTATTTCACAAGTACGTGAGTGCACAGCAGAATTGATGCGCTATGCCAAAGAAAGTGGAACCCCGGTATTTCTTATCGGGCATATCACAAAAGAAGGCACGCTGGCAGGCCCGAAAGTATTGGAGCATATGGTGGATACAGTACTTCAGTTTGAAGGCGATCAACATTTGGCCTACCGGATTCTTCGTACTACAAAAAATCGTTTTGGTTCTACTTCCGAATTGGGTATCTACGAAATGCAAGGCTCTGGCCTTCGGGAGGTAAGCAATCCATCAGAAATTTTAATTTCACAACGTGATGAAAATCTTAGTGGAGTAACTATCGGTGCGACTATGGAAGGGAACAGGCCGCTGCTTATCGAAATACAATCGTTGGTGAGCATCGCTACCTATGGCACACCACAAAGAAGTTGTACCGGTTTTGATTCGAAACGATTGAACATGCTCCTGGCAGTTCTTGAAAAGCGCGGAGGCTTCCGTTTGGGTGCACAAGATGTGTTCTTAAATATTGCAGGAGGTATTCGTGTCGAAGATCCAGCGATAGACTTGGCCGTATGTGCTTCTTTAGTTT
>JANYCO010000133.1 GCA_025360235.1 Cytophagales bacterium | reverse complement strand
CTTTCCCGGCCGGGTAGGTCAGGTTCATCTCGTAATACTGATTGGAAGTAATGACCCTGGTTGGTTCTCTGTAGGCAAAAGCCTGATCCGCATTGGTGACAGTATTAATATCTTTGTTGTCTATATAGACCCATTCGAGTTGGTAGGATTCTGCTCCTTTGCAGAAAGACCAAAAGGCAATGTTATTGTTTCTGTTGAGAACAAAATTACTATTCTTCGGCATTAAAAGCAGAGACTGATCGGTCACAGAAAGTTCCAACCGTAAATCATTGGGTGCTGTTCCTGTATAGGTAACTTTTGTAATCGTAATTTTTACGTTTCCATAATTTGTACCGATCTGATCAAAAACATTGGTAGATTGATAGATTGGATTATTTTTATTGAAATCTAAAGTAAGTGTGTTTCCCTCCACAGGAACGCCCACTCTTAAATAATCCTCGTCAAAAAATTCAATTTTATAAATTACCTCAGCCGTCCAATCTGTTTTAGTAATTAAATCGGTTCGATCTTCTCTGCCATAAATCAGGGATATTTTTGATATGAACTTACGTTCGTCCTCCCCTCTTCTCAATGTCTGGGTTAACGGATCTACTATCCGAAGAGAGGCGTTCAGTATCAAATCATTCTTTTTAAGTACCTGAATATTTTCTCCTTCACCTGCCCAGAGGTTAAATGAATGAATCAAGCAAATGATGCCTACCAGCGATTTTACCAGATTTTTAATTCTCATTATTTACAATATTAAGTTTGTACTTACTATATTCCTGAGCAGTCTTATAATCGTTCCCTTGCCTCACTATGATCCTTGCTTCCTGGAAAAGTTTTTTATCGTTAAGAAAATCATTGGGTAACACCATAAAAAAAATTTCTACCTTTCCGATTTCTTTGTAGAGTTTTTGATTATAGAGGTATACCATTTTACTGATTCGTCCTGTTTCGCCGTCCAACCACAAATCCGTTTTTTTTATTAGCTTTTTTGATGAATAAATGGTGTAATGCTTTAAATTCTCTTCTGTACGTTCAAACTTTACCGAATCGTATTTTTCAATAACACTATCCATATTAACCTTATAAGTGGTATTATGGATGATCTCCCACTCTTTTGGATCAATGCCTCTTACCATAATATTCTTTTCCAGATTATTCACCATGATCACATAATCTTTGGTCACCAGCATTTCGGTATTGTCTACTTTGTAGACGAAGTTATTCCCATTTCTTTTCAGCTCCATTCGCTGTGTTGATACTTTTCCTCCAGCGCTGTTGTATATGTTTACTTTGGTCTCCAATCCGATTTTGTCTGTTATTTTATAATAGGTATTCATTTGAATAATATCCGATTTTAAATCCTGAGCATATCCTCCGGAAATAAAAACCAATAGTATAAATGCAGTACTTACAATATGAATGTTTTTGAAAAACATAATTATTTTTTTCTATCGTTCCCTCTGATGTCCTAAAGATTCCTGTATAGTATAAATTCCTTTTTCTGTTTCTTTCTTTACCAGAAAAAGATTCCCCTGATCGTCGTAATAATAAAGTGTTGCGTAATTATTATTGTCCAATACGGCTTGCACTTTGTAATTATCTTTGTTGTAGACATAGGTTTGCATTGCACCTGTTAAAGGATAAATTCTAATATCATCAAAGTAGGAATTAGCAGAACCAGCACTAACCACTAATACACATCTTACGGCATTAGTTGGTACATCCACTATGCTTTCGAGTCTTTGCCAGCCTTCTATGATATTTCCTGAAGGCTCTACAAAAGCTGACTGCACAGGATCTGGGGAAGTCAATGGATTTCCATTCGCATCGTAAAATTTCAAAGAAAAACTTCTTTTTGTTCCTGATAAGGATTTATAAGTGATCGTATCAGTAACTGCAGTAGACTTCACCCATCCACTGATCACATATTGTTTACCTCCCTTTAAGCTGAGTTTATATAGTTCGGATTCGATGGTGCCCGATACCAATAAGCTATTTTTACCAGTATGAGAAATTCCCGGAGTAGCTAATGAAGTAGACACTACAGAAGCCGAACCCGCTGATAAATTTACTTTTGGAGTGTAGGTATCAATAAAACTTATTTTCCCTTTCCAAATAACGGTGTATGGAAAACTATTCAGTGTAATAGTCTTATTGGTTGGATTTATAGAAGCTACGCTGTAGGTCCCGTAAATATTTTTCTTATCGTACTCGTCCAATTTTGAACCTACTACTTTAATGGTTTTACCCGACAAGGTCGAAACTTCAAATGCGGTAGCTTTAATTGTCAAAGAATTATCAGTAGCTATATCAACTTCATATTCACAGTATAATTGTCCTGTAAAAGAAGGAGAGGTAGCCGTTACAATAGTCAGATTTCCCGCAGCAACATCCGCGGAAGATAAAACACCAGTAGTGTATTCCTCAAAACCATTGTAGGCAATTTCCTTTTCTTCGGCATTGGCCGCTACCGCTGTACTGAGATCTCCTCGATAGCCATAGAGGGCAGATGATTTCCTATTTAATACATCTTTATTTTCTATTTCGTAACTATAAGGATTGTATTTTGTCATGGTATTCATCTTTCTCCAGTTGGGATTGCAACCCGACATATCTCCAATATTATACAAATACAAGGGAAGGGTATCGTAAATACCGTCCATCTTGATGTTTACATTTGGATTTATAACAGTAGGTGTTCGTTGTTTTCTTTCTTCAACGTACACATAACTTTCTTCCCCTCTCCAGATTCCTTTTACTCCAGTATTGAAATTATTATTACTGTTCAGATTGGAAAGATTATTCGTAGCATTGGCATCTGTGAAATCAACGGGCCAAGCATCTGTATAAGGCATTGCTGTGGCACTAATCACCCGGTTGATATAGGGAGGTTTTGGCAATACCATTATTTTTGTATTGGCAGAAGCATTGCATCCGGGTCTTGGAGGAGTAATGGTGTAGGTTAAATTATGAGTTCCGGCGCCGGCATTTTTTGCGGTGAAGATATTATTAAGGATACCAGGTCCGGCAAATGTACCACCTGTTGGGGTAGCTCCTGTCAACGTAAGAGGTGGTGCATCCAGACATAAATAAGGGGGGAGATTTAATCCGTTTAGAGAAACGGTGTTATTAGGATTCACACCCACTGTTTTACTACATGAGGCAGTATTTCCCTGCTGATCTGTTACTGTAATATTATACGTTCCTGTTACAAGATTATTGAATGCCCCTGAACCATTTGTAGTTGTTCCAGTGCTCCCTACTTTTTGCAGCGTATAGGTATAAGGTCCATAAGGAGGATTCTGACTTAAGGTGGTTGAAATAGATCCGTCGTTGAGGGTCATACAGTTTTCTGGCGATGGAGAACAATTAAACGTGATGCCAGAACATAAATTACGGATTACAAAGGAATTATTACAGGTTGCGGTGAAATCTTCTTTAAGTATTCCAAAAGGAGGTACCGGATGATATTTCACAAGAGTAACTGTTACATTGTAAGTCCCGGCAGGAACAGAATTCAGTGTAATGACTGTATTAGTGGCTATCTGAAGTGGAGTAAAAAACTGAACAAAATTATACCCACTGTTGCTTGTGAATGAAACAAGTAAAAGGTCAGGTGAAAAAAAACCGATAAGTCCATTTGTTGAGCTTAAGGCAACTTTTATATAAGCATCCTGAGTACAGGTTTTTTCCTGATATATAAACTGTACCCGTGCCGTATTGCTTCCCAAAAATGGATAGCTAAAAGAGAATTGACATAAAGGGCCGTTTACTTCTGCAGCAAAACCAGTTTTGAAAGAACATGTCAAAACAAACAGGATCAAAATCAATAATACTTTTCTAAAATTCACAATCATAGCTTTTAAATCTATTACCAGCAATCATAATAAAACTCTATTTTATAAGGCATCTGAACACCCGTCACATTTGAACTTCCTATTATGGACCTTATTTTGGTATCGTTGTCCATCTGGTAAATCGCATCCCGCTCGAATACTGTTTGTTGTTCAATCAAAAGGCCGTTGACACTGTAGCCATATAATTTTGTTAACTTTTTTAATTTATTGGAACTGACAATTCCCGTTAAATCCTGAAGGGCAAATCCTCCTGTAGAAAGTGTATCGTTGTATTGATTCTCTTCGACCAGCAGCATTGAATCTCTTATAGAAGCGGGAGCAACATTTTTATAATAATAAAAACGAAAAACCGAATTATATTTTTGGAGAACATTACCATTAGCATCCAACTGATAGCGCTCCAAAATAGTATCGTTAAAACCAACAGTGGAATAAGTATAGCGTACAGCAGTGATAAGTTGAGAGGAAGGGTATGAATATACAACAGAATCAGTCAACTTTCCATCTCTTTTATTCTTCTGTAGGTTCACTTTATTATTGCTGTCGTAATAATATTCAAGAATATTTTTGTTACTGTTATCGGCGCCTTCCATATAATTGTAAATCACCTTGCTAAGCAATCCTCCAGGGGTATATTCATAGAACGATACTTCTATGGCCGTTGGATATTGTTCACTTATTTTCACTATTTTATTATTATCATAATACACTACTCTTGTAATGGAATCATTTTGAATATAACGATTGATCTGGCAATTGGACAAACTGATAGCTTGCATATCCGGATCAATGGCTTCTGCTTTACCAAGCAGAAATACTATTAACATTAATGACACAAAAACTCTTTTCATAAAATAACTCCTTAACATTTAATTTTTTATTTAAACTATAGAGGTACACTTTCAATCACAGCTATATACACAAGTATAAACTCCCTCAAAAGTAAATGTGTCTGGGGTAACCGTCCATTTATATACCCTACCATCCGGCAAATACTTATAAGAATAATTGAAAGTATAAACATTTTCGGCTATCGCATTTGATAAAAAGGCATGATAATAAGTAGTCCAGACTTTTGTAAATTTAGTTTTAGGCCTGAAATACTGGGAGCCAAAATTGATCAACCAATTGGGTTGGTCAATTTTATCAGGATAATACTCATTAGATACGTAAGTTAATAAGGTATCTCTGCTAAAAGGAAAACTGGTGCCATCGTACGAGTTGTCTAGAAAGGGTCTATAAAGTGTTTTTGTTACATCGCCATCCTCATCCAACAGGTGAATAAAATCAAGAGTATCTTGAGCAACACCATCGAAATAGGAATATTTTAGTTCATTTATCTGGTTATTCCCATATGTGATTACAACCGAGTCTTTAAAAGCATAAGTTATTGAACCAGCAGGAACATTATACGTATATATATAACCTGTTGCGTCTCCCGAAGAGTTATAGGACATAGAATAATATTCAGGCGTCGATTGTGAACTTATTGGTACCCGGCTAATCG
>JANYCO010000148.1 GCA_025360235.1 Cytophagales bacterium | reverse complement strand
GATCGATAAGGGAAATGTCATCAAGGGTAATTATTTTTTCTGCCAAGCCGTTTTGTTATTAAATATTAAATTTGTTACTTAACATTGCAATTATTAGGTTCAAATATAATCAATTTTTGTTTTTATGGCTATTATTACTTTTATGTCGGATTTCGGGCATAGAGACCACTACGTGGCCGCTGTAAAGGCGAAAATCTTATCGTACAGTCACAATCTCAAAATAGTTGACATTACCCATCAGATAGAGCCCTTTAATACGATGCATGGCGCATATGTGCTTCGTTCCGTTTTCAGAGACTTCCCAAAAGGCACTGTCCATTTAATTAGTGTCAACACCCCTACAGGAAAAGAGGATCGATTGATAGCGATGAAACAGGAAGATCATTTTTTTGTAGGCAGCGATAACGGGATACTTTCTCTCTTGAGTGATAAAATATCCCTGGTTGTAGAATTAAAAAAAGATATTACCAACAACAATTTCCATCCCAGTTTTCCTGAAAAAAACACGCTGGCTGCTGCTGCTGCGGTGTTGGCAAACGAAGGCTCCATCTATAATCTTGGACCACAGATCACGGATATGAAAACGATGATCAACCGTCAACCCAGAACCTCGAAAGACCAAATCTTTGGAAGTGTGATCCATGTAGACAATTTCGGAAATCTGGTGACCAATATTTCAAAAGAAATTTTTTATCAGATCTGCGACAACCGTTCGTTTAAAATCGACTTCTCACGGGATCATTTGGATTTTATTGCTGAAACCTATCATGATGTATCCAGTGGGGATAGTCTTGCAATTTTTAACAGTTTGGGGTTTTTAGAAATAGCAATTCGTCAAGGTAAGGCTACACAACTGTTGGGAATGGACTTTGAGAGTCCTGTGAATATTACTTTTTCTTAATACTAAAAAATTAGTAAACAATTATTTTTTTTGTAATCACTTTATCTCCCAGATTTACATTTACCACATACACTCCTTGTTTAAGATTGGAAACAGCATAGGTATTATCTCCTTCGTGCACCGTTCCATTAAGTAGTTCGATACCATTAGAAGTAAACATTTTTACAGTTCCTCCCTGTGTCATCTCTCTTAAAGAAAGTATATTTTCGGTATAAGAGATTTTATATTCTTCTTCTATAGAATTCGCCAACCCTGTTGTAGCAGTTTGCCCTGCCCAAATAGAACCGCCTGCCGTTGCGTTATAAGCAAAAGACTTAACAGTGGAGGAATTATAATCATTGGAAATCGACATCAAAACCCAGCCGTAATAAGTTGAACTACCTATATTGAATCTTACACCAACGAATTTATTAATAGAACCTGCTACCCATGCGGCTTTACTAGCCGTCGAAACCATTCCTGTAAAAGTTGTATCCGGCGCTTGTGCCTGAAATAGTTTTGAATAAGAAGAATTGAATTTTTTAAAACTACCAATAGTTGTTCCAGGATTCAACATGTCAGCAACATTATAGTAGGAGGAAGCTACTCTAAGGGTTTGTCCATACCCACCTGCACTCAGTTTGGAACTACTACGGGCAGGAGAATAAGTAGTACCAGCATAAAACATTTTGGTCAACGTGAAGGTAATATCGACCGTAGCATCGTTGTTAAAATCAATATTAACAACATCACCATTAAGATCAAGTAAGGAATCAGGATTAATATCTGTTACGATTATCTGAGCAGAGGTTTCATTGGCTACCACCATAAGCCCCAATCCACCAACAATTGAAGAATACTTCTTCAGTTTGGTTTTGTAATTTTTTATCATGTTCACTTATTAACAGCTGATTTAAAAACCAAGATAACGAAAATTTTCCACTATCTAAAATCATTCAAAAAATACCTTAGGGTAGTTAATTTTTATGATATTAAAATGGCCAGAAAAATTCCGGCCATTTTCAATTTTGCATGTGTATCTATACCTTAATGGACAATAACCTTTTTAGTAATTACATAATCTCCTAAGTTTACGTTTACGGCATAAACTCCCTGTTTAAGGTTAGAAACTGCAAAAGTATTATCACCCATTTTAACATCCGTGTTTAATACTTCTACGCCATTTAAACTAAACATCTTAACGTTTCCTCCTTGTGTCATCTCCGAAAGGGTAAGCACATTATCCGTAAGTGAAATTTTATATTCTTCTTCTTTTTCATTAGTTAAAACCGGAGTTAATCCTTGACCTGCAGTAATTGATCCTCCTGCAACATTGTTATAAGCATAGGACAAAACTGTCATAGAATTATAATCGCTTGAAATAGCTACCTGAATCCAACCATAATAGGTTTTACCCGCTTTAACAAATGATATTCCAATATATTTATCAGTAGAACCAGCCAACCATGGTGTTTTATTATCAACTAATCCTGTATAGGTCAAATTAGGGGCTTTTGCACCGAAAAGAATTGAAGCATTTTGATAGGATGAACCTGATCCTATAACATCCCCAGAGTTAAGCATTGTTGCAAAATAATAACTAACTTTAGTTGAAATAACGTTATTTGATGCATTTTCCCCAAACACTCCAACTGCCGATATAGTATTTGTTGTATTATAAGTTTGATGAGCCATATATAATCTAATATCATCAACTCCGTCGTTATTAAAATCTATATGTAAAGTCTCT
>JANYCO010000006.1 GCA_025360235.1 Cytophagales bacterium | reverse complement strand
CACTTTACGCCACATTAAAACTTCTCAATAAAGAAACAAGAAATTTATTGACCATTGAAGATCCGATAGAATATACGCTGGAAGGAATCAATCAGGTACAGTTGAAAGAAAATATTGGTTTGAACTTTGGCTCTACGCTTCGTACCTTCCTAAGACAAGACCCGGATATTATCATGGTAGGAGAGATCAGAGACTCAGATACTGCTACCATGGCTATACGTCTTGCCTTAACAGGTCACCTGGTATTATCAACTATCCATACCAATTCTGCCTGGGGTACCGTATCAAGATTAATTGATATGGGTATTCCATCATTTTTAATTGCGAATACCATGACCACTACAGCAGCACAACGTTTGTTACGTTGCCTTTGTAAAAATTGCAAGACCAAAGAAAATTTCGATACAACACTTTATCCAAAACAATTTAAGCCTTACCGACCTGTAAAAGAACATTACCGTGCCGTAGGTTGCGAACAATGCCATTTTACTGGTTACAAAGGCCGGAAAGCGGTATACGAAGTAATTCCGGTGGATGCTGAATTGTCAGGATATATAAAAACCAATCAATATGATATAGCCGATGCACTAAAAGAGCGAGGTATAAAAACACTGGCGGAAAATGCCTTTGAGTTATTTGAAAAGGGAGAGACTTCAATAGAAGAGATCTATCCATTGCTATTGAATTTCTAATGAAGATAAGTATTAATAAAAAGCTATGAAGGAAATAATTAAATCTAAAATGAAAGTAACTGCAACTATAGTTATAATGCTATTATTGAAAATGACTTCCTTGTCTTTTGCGCAAATGGTAATAACTCCGGAGGATCGTTTCGTAGCATTGGAAGAAAAACTGAATGACCTTAAAAGAGATGTTCCGGGGTTAAATGAGAAAGTTGACTTTGCTATTTCCGGAGCCAGTATTCAGGAGTTTATTAAAACCCTGGCAGAGTCCAATAATCTGAATGTAAGTGTAGACGCCTCCCTTAATATGAGGGTGAACAATAATTTTAACAATGAAAAAGTAATGACTATTCTTTTGTTTTTGTGCAAAGAATATGATCTGGATATCAATTTTGTCGGAACGATTATGTCTTTTCATAAATATGTTCCACCTTCTGAAGTGAAAGCTGCTGCACCTGTGAAAGAGATTAAGGCTTCTTATAACAACTACAATCAATTGATTACTCTGGATCTTAAAAATGACACACTGGAACAAGTAGTAAAAAAGATTACGCAAGTCACTAAGAAAAATGTGATTCTGTCTTCAGGTTTAAATAATAAAATAGTAAGTGTTTACATTGAAGATGCGCCTATCGAAAATGCGTTGAAGAAAATGGCCTATGCCAATAATTTGAAATTAGTAAAAACCGAAGATGGTTTTTTTGTACTCCGATCCCCTGAAGAAGGAGAAGATCTTTTGGTAGAACAAAACAACAAAAGAAAGCCTACTGTAAAGCCTGCTACTGCTAACAACCTGCAAAATAATACAAATAATGCAAATAATAATAGTGGAGGAGGATCAGGTCAGAATACAGCATCGAGTTTATTTACGGATGTAATGGATTCTTTAGGAAAGAAAAGAATTACAGTAGAAGCCGTAAACTCTCCAATAATTGACGTGATCAAAAATGTAAGTCAGCTTACAGGTGATGGTTATTTTATTTTCTCAGATATAAAAGGGAATACTACCACTTCAGTATACAATGTACTGTACGATGAATTTCTGACCTACTTGCTTCAGGGCACGGACTACACTTACAAGAAAGACCAAGGTCTTTATCTTATTGGCGATAGAAAGTTGGAAGGATTGAGGGCTTCAAAAGTAGTGCAATTGCAATACCGGTCTGTTGACAAGGTGGTTGAAATTATTCCTGCGGATATAAAGAAGAATGTTGAAATAAAAGAATTCAAGGAACTTAACAGTATTTTACTTACAGGTTCTCTTCCTCAAATTCAGGAGATCGAGGCGTTTTTAAAAGAACTGGACAGGATCGTTCCAATGGTTATGATTGAAGTATTGTTGTTGGATGTGCGAAAAAGCAGAACTACCAAAACGGGGATCTCTGCAGGATTAGGAGATTCTACTAAAACGACTAGCGGTACTTTCCTTCCTGGTATCGACATGACACTTAGTTCAAGTTCGATTAATGATTTCTTGAAGTTTCTTGGTACAAACAGCAGTATAAACCTAGGAAGGGTTACACCAAGATTTTACGCGAGCCTTTCAGCACTCGAAGATAACAGTAATGTAGAAGTGCGCAGTATGCCTAAACTTTCTACTCTAAATGGACATGACGCAACATTAAGCATAGGCAGTACCCGGTACTATTTTGTGGAAACGCAAAATACACTTGGTTCTTTGACCACCAATACCATTAAGACAAGGCAGTGGAATCCGGTGCAGGCAAATTTGGAAATTAATATAAACCCTCTTGTTTCCGGAGACGATCAGGTAACTTTGGCCATAGATATTTCTATATCCGACTTTCTTGATTCTCCGAGTGCTACGGCACCACCTCCCGCATCTAATTCAAAATTTAAATCCATTATCAGGGTAAAGAATGAAGAAATGATTGCACTTGGAGGCATTGAAAGGACGGAAAAAAGCAGGAAAGGTAGTGGAGTACCTATTCTCTCCAGAATACC
>JANYCO010000719.1 GCA_025360235.1 Cytophagales bacterium | reverse complement strand
GCGAAAGTTTCCAATACATCAACATGGACGCTTCGTTTACCAATGCTCAGAAATTTCTAAACCCAGGCGGACATATCATGATCTGCGACTTCTTTAAAACAGATCCGGAAAATAAAAGTATGTTGGGTGGTGGTCATCACTACCACGAATATTTGGAAGTGATAAAAAAATACCCACTCAACCTTATTACTGAAAAAGATATTACGAAAGAAGCAGCACCCACTATAGACCTTGTGCATAAACTTTCTACAGAAGTAATCCACCCTATTTACAGTTTGTTATTTCTTTTACTAGAAGACCGATACGCCTGGATTGCCAAATTTATCCGATGGAAGTACAAAAAGAAATTGGAGAAAATGGAAAACAAACACTTCAAAGGCGAGCGTACAGGTGCGAACTTTATAAAGTATAAGAAATATATGTTTTATTTGTACAGTATTAAATAGTGAACAGTAACAGTAAGAAATTCTGTTTACTGTTCACTGTTAACTACTAAAAAGATGCCTCTTTCTACCACTTTCAAAAAACACACCCTCCAATTCCGCTTCGAGGCAGGCACTTCCAGAGGGGTATTAAAAACCAAAGACACTTGGTTCATTAGTCTTTGGAATCAAAAAGATCCAACCATAAAAGGTATTGGTGAGTGTGGCCCTCTCAAAGGCCTTAGCCCTGATGACCGAACTGATTTTGAAATCAAACTTCAGGAAGTTTGTGAAAAAGCAAATTCTGATTCTCTTTCTTCTTTTTCAGTATCTGATATTCTTGAAAAATTTTCTCTTCAGGAATATCCTTCGATTTTATTCGGAATAGAAACTGCCCTTCTTGACTTAAAAAACGGAGGACAACGATTAATTTTTCCAAGTCCATTTACAGAAGGAAAAACAAGCATCCCAATCAACGGCCTGGTATGGATGGGTGGAGAAAAATTTATGCAAGACCAACTGGAAGAAAAAATCCAACAAGGCTATTCCTGCATAAAACTAAAAATAGGCGCGATTGATTTTGATACCGAAATAAAATTAATTGAAAGTATCCGAAAAAATTTCTCCCCTGAACAAATGACCATTCGTGTAGATGCCAATGGTGCATTTGGATTTGAGGAGGCAAAAGAAAAATTAAAATTACTTTCAAACTATTTTATTCACTCTATTGAGCAACCTATAAAAGCCGGGTTACCAGAAGAGATGAAAGCACTTTGTGCAGATGCAGCTATACCCATTGCCTTAGACGAAGAAATTATTGGCATAAAAACCCTTGAAGAAAAAAGAAAAATCCTAGAGTTTATTCGTCCTCACTATATTATTTTAAAACCCACTCTGGTTGGTGGAATGGAAATGAGCAGGGAATGGATTCGATTAACAATACCTCTTTCTATAGGTTGGTGGATCACTTCTGCTTTAGAATCAAATATTGGATTAAACGCCATTAGTCAATTTGCCGCAGCACTCAATGTATCTATGCCCCAGGGCCTGGGAACAGGTCAGCTCTATCATAACAATATTGAATCGCCTCTTACCATTAAAAAAGGACAGCTATTTTACGACCCAAACAAAGAATGGGATTTGAATATTTTTTCTTAAATTGTGTTTATGGAATCGAAATTACATTCGAAGGGAAAATTCCTTTTTTTTAATAAAGACTACGTAGCCGAATTTGTCTATGGAGGCATAGACGGTGCTATTACCACCTTTGCAGTAGTGGCAGGTGCTTCAGGAGCAAACCTCAATACCTCTATCGTTATTATTTTAGGTGTAGCCAATCTTATTGCCGATGGCTTTTCGATGTCCGTAGGAAATTATTTTTCAACCAAAGCCGAACAAGACAATTATGACAAACACAAGGCTATTGAATACTGGGAGATAGAGCACCTTCGCGAAAAAGAAATTGAAGAGATTCGTGAAATATATGAGAAGAAAGGTTTCAAAGGAGACTTACTCGAACAAGTAGTAGCGACTATAATTTCCAACAAAGACGTATGGGTAGACACTATGATGAAAGAAGAACTGGAAATGGTAAAAGACGATAAAACGCCTATAAGTACTGCTACTGTTACCTTCATCGCCTTCGCTTTGATCGGATTGATTCCTCTCCTCTCCTACCTCATAGCTTATATCTTTGACCTTGACAAAACACATTTATTTTTATACTCTTGTATCCTAACCGGAGTAGGCTTAGCCATCGTAGGTTATTTTAAAAGTATCGTTACCGAAAAAAATAAATTTTTCAGCATTGGAGAAACACTTGTACTTGGTGGTATCGCAGCAGCTTTGTCTTATATCGTAGGAGCGGTTTTGGAGAGAATGTTTGTGTAAGTCAATTACGAATTAAAAATTTCACCACTGCATCAAGCGCCAACCCCATTATGTACCATATTAGAGAGACAGCCTAAACAAAAATGAACTTACAGACAATACCA
>JANYCO010000691.1 GCA_025360235.1 Cytophagales bacterium | reverse complement strand
ATTGTATTCTTTTACATTGCTTTCATCGAAACGATAGTAGGCTATTTTTTTACTGTCCGGAGACCAAAAAAAAGCACGGGCAAATTCAAACTCCTCTTCATACACCCAATCACAGGAACCGTTTATTACAAAATTGAATTTCCCATCTGTAGTAATGGCCTTTTCTTCAAGTGTAGAGACTTTGGTAACATATAGATTGTTGTCGCACACGAAGGCTATTTTCTGGCTATTTGGGGAAAATGTAGGATAGGAAATTTTACCTTTAGTAAAATCTCTTAGAGGGGTTAGTTCCCCTGTTTTCACATCAAAAATATAATAATTAGCCTTTGAGGAGCGACGATAAATAGCTTCTTCGCTTGAGGAAAAAAGGATCTTTGACTGGTCAGGGCTAAGCGTATAATCTTCCAGTACAATGTCTGCAGACAATTTCTTTGGCAGAAAAGCAGTAAGTTCTTTTACCGGACCATTCAGGATGTGATTTAATACCACTACCGGAGCTCCTGTGGTTTCATTGGCTTTCATCTCTGTGTAATGCTGTCCGTCGCCTGTCCAGTTGAAAGTGCTGAAATATTCCGAACGAAATTTGCCATTGAGCCAGATGTCTTCGAGGGTAATGTTTTGGCTGAAGGCAATCCAGCTGTTTAGGAGGAGAAAAAAGGATAAAAGGTATTTCAACATATCAATGGTTTTTTGCGTTTTGCTAAGGTAAGGATTCTATTTATTAATGAAGAAAGGGTTGTAAAATATAATTGTCTTTGTGTTTCATAGTAACCTCCATTTGATTTTAATTTAAATCCTCCAGCTAAAGCAGGAGGCGATTGAAAATTAATAGCCCTCCCAATGATAAGGCATACTTTCTCTACCGCGCTGTGTCCCATGACACAGCACCTGTTCCTACGAAGAACTCCTTTATAAATAGTCCTTTTTGGTTATTTCCATTTTATATAAAAATGCTTTACTGAGAATGTGTTTGATAGGGTGTTTCATAAAAATATTTATCATGTCTTTGAACACGACACGGATTAAGCACCATTGTGATAGCCGTAAAATTATTTAACTACCCTTTTGCACTCACATGGAGAAGACACAAACGATGATTAAAAAAATGCTTAAGAAAAATATTTTGCCCGTTTTTGGAAAATAATATCAATATACGTACATTTATATAAAACATACGTATATGACGACTAAGCTAACTCTAACGATAGAAAAAAACGTGATAGAAAAGGCTAAAACCTATGCAAAAGAAACCGGGAGAAGCCTGTCAGAAATGATTGAAAGTTATTTGGAAAATCTTGTGGACGAAAATAACACCAAAGAAAAAATATCGCCCCGTTTAAAAAAGATTGTAGGTGTTGTTACTCTCCCTAAAGACTTTGATGAGAAAAAGGAATTACGAAAATATTTTGAAAATAAGCATTTATGAAAAGCGTGTTTGTAGATACTAATATTTTGGTGGATTTATTAGCAGATAGAAAACCCTTTAGTAAATATGCGATAGAATTATTCAGCAAGGCAGAATCCAAAAAGGTAAAGCTATATACCTCTTCTCACAGTTTCACGGTTACTCATTATTTACTGAAAAAACACATTAATGAAAGAAGCCTAAGAGAAGCGATGTTTTCTCTATTAGAGTATATTACATTAATTGCCATTGATACAGATATTATCAAAAAAGGACTAACTTCTAAGCATAAAGACTTTGAAGATGCAATACAAATAGTAGCCGCCAATTCAATAAGCAAGCTAGATTATATAGTCACTCGAGATTTGAAAGATTATAAAGATGCTGGTGTTATTGTTCTAACTCCAGACGAACTTATTAAAAATATATAACCAACTCATTTAACTTTTTCCAAAAAAATGGATTTCCAATTAACCGAAGAACAACTTGCCGTACAGGCCGCAGCACGTGAATTTGCGCGCGCAGAACTACTCCCTGGTGTAATTGAACGCGACGAACATCAGACTTTCCCTAAAGAGCAAATAAAGAAATTAGGAGCGCTTGGTTTCTTAGGCATGATGGTGGATCCAAAATACGGCGGAAGTGGTATGGATGCGGTTTCTTATGTATTGGCCATGGAAGAAATTTCCAAAATCGATGCTTCGGTTTCTGTTTGTATGTCGGTCAACAATTCTCTTGTTTGTTGGGGACTAGAAACCTTTGGAAACGAAGAACAAAAACAAAAGTATTTGCCAAGATTAGCGAAAGGCGAAATCATTGGCGCCTTCTGTCTTTCCGAACCAGAAGCAGGCTCTGATGCCACTTCACAACGCACTACCGCCATAGACATGGGGGATCACTATTTGGTAAACGGAACTAAAAACTGGATTACCAATGGAAATTCTGCTTCAGTTTATTTAGTAATCGCTCAAACGCACGCGGAGAAAGGCCACAAAGGAATTAATGCGCTTATCGTAGAAAAAGGAATGGAAGGTTTTGTAGTGGGAAAAAAAGAAAATAAAATGGGCATTCGTGCTTCAGACACCCATAGTTTGATGTTTACAGACGTAAAAGTTCCTAAAGTAAATAGAATTGGAGAGGATGGCTTTGGGTTTTCTTTTGCCATGCAAACCCTGAACGGAGGCCGTATTGGGATTGCTTCTCAGGCCTTAGGTATTGCATCAGGTGCGTATGAATTAGCCCTTCAATATTCCACCGAGCGCAAAGCTTTTGGGAAAGCACTTTCTGAACATCAGGATATCCAGTTTAAACTGGCGGATATGGCTACCCAAATAGACGCTTCCCGCCTGCTTTGTTTGAAGGCTGCCTATCTAAAGGACCAACACAAAGAATACAGCACTGCTAGCGCTATGGCCAAACTTTTTTCTTCAAAAACCGCCATGTGGGTGACTACAGAAGCCGTTCAAATTCATGGTGGTTATGGCTATGTGAAGGAATTTCATGTGGAAAGACTGATGCGGGATGCTAAAATCACACAGATCTATGAAGGCACCTCCGAGATACAAAAAATCGTGATTTCGAGGGAATTGTTAAAAAAATAACATTTTGCAGGGTTATCCACAACCCTCTTTTATTATAAAAATATAATTTTATTCGCTGAATTGTTTGAATTTATGAATTTAATATATTAGTTTCGTACAAATTATTAGAATAATTACAATTAGGCTTTAGTTATATTTTACATTGAATTTCCCCTTTCAAAATTATGGAAGATTATAATAAAATTATCGAATCGCTTGGTGTCCGTTACATCAAATCCAAGAACATCAAAATTATTCAACCAATCACGGTTGAGAATTTTTATGATGTAGGAAACACCATCATTCTGCTTCACAGAGGCGAAATTTCTTTCGGTGAGGATAAAACCAAACTCAATGAAGGAGAATTGTTGTTTATTCCTGGCGGAAGGCTTACTTCTGTAACCTATGGAAAAAACAATCCGGTAAAACTTACGAACGAAGATTTATTAAATAACCGTGATAAATTTCTTAGCTACAACAAAAACTTTAGCCATGTTGGTTTAGAAACTGACAGTTTCAGTTATGTTACGTTTGAAGCAAAAGTTTTTGATTCTGTAAACTTCTTTGCTTCTCTGGATATACCTCCATTTGTGATTTCAGGTACTGATAAATTATCGGAAACGATGATTGAAACAGTAAAAGAAGAGATGACTGAGTTTCCAGGTAAAGAACGTCTGATAAAAGTAAACACGGAAAGAATTGTTATAGAAATTGTTCGTTTCATCTTAGAGAAAAGATTGTTTGTGGAGCAACTTGCCACTAACAGTACCTATTTCAAAGATCCACGACTAATTGATATTTTTGCTTTCATCAAAAAACATTTAGGTGGCGATCTTTCCAACAAAGTATTGGCAAACGTAGCAAACGTTTCTGAAGACTATGTAGGACAATATTTCAAAATGCTGACTGGTATCAACCCTCAGGATTATATAGAATACCAACGTATGGAGATGGCGGTAAACCTGCTTCGTACCACCAAAAAATCAATCCGCGAGATTGGCGCTGAAGTGGGCTACAAAGACACCGCTTATTTCTGCCGTCGTTTCAAGATGATGTTCGGCATCCCTGCAGGGAAAATGAGAAGGAGAGAGTCGTTGATGAACCTCTAATTTAGAATTAAGAAATTAAAAGGCCAGCCTATATTATAGACTGGCCTTTTTTGTGTTCAAAAATCAATTTTTAATTCTTAATTTTTAATTCATTCACCTCCTGCACTATTGAAGAAACCTCTGCCAATAAACCTGGTGTTTTTTCAATCCCATTACCAACCACAATAAGGTCGGCTCCGGCCATGAGGCTGTTGTAAGCTTTTTCTCTGGTATTTATACCTCCGCCCACAATTAATGGTGCTTCCACCGATTTGCGGACCATTCGGATCATGTCTGCGCTCACAGGATTAGCCGCTCCGCTTCCTCCATCAAGGTACATGAGTTTAAGGCCTAACATTTCTCCTGCCATAGCAGTGCAAGCTGCTATAGCGGGCTTGTCAAATGGAATGGGGGTAGTATTGCTAATATAAGATACTGTGGTTGGCTTGCCGCAATCCACCAGCATATAGCCTGTAGATAAAGTCTCCAGTCCACTTTGTTTTAAGATAGGAGCAGCGATCACATGTTGGCCGATTAATGCATCTGCATTTCGACCTGAAATCAACGATAGCAGTAAGATTGCATCGGCTTCTTTACAAATCTGAGTGTTGCTTCCAGGGAATATAATTACAGGTATCGTAGATTCTGCTTTTATAATTGCGATTGTTCTGGCAAGACTGTCGTCGGTGAGTAAACTACCTCCAACAAAAAAATAATCGATTTTATTCTCCATTCCCAATTTCGCCATTCTTTTACAAGAGGCTTCATCCAGCTTGTCTGGATCGAGCAGAACGGCGAAGGCTTTTTGCTTCTTCGCTCTTTTCTCTAGTAAAGAGGTGTAAATGGATTTCATCGGGTTAATTTAATTCCAAATATACTCAATTATTTGTTCCTTTTGAGCGCTTTGGTTGTTTCAGTTAATGGCAATTTTAACGAAAAGGTAAACCTGGAGTATAATTTTCCATATTTTCAGGATGCAGGACTATGTTTAGATTGGCACCTACAATAGGGTATACGTTATTTTGTCTGAAATAGATATTGTTACCAAAAGCATCTGAAGTTCCAGGAGGATAAAAATATTCCGTCTCTCTCATAGCAAATATTCCAAAGTATATATTTTTTGTAATTCCATAAAAAACATCAAATCGAAGTTTCGTAAAGTCTATATTTCTGTCTTTGTATATATCATATTGTAGTTTGCTGTTCAGAATTACTTTATAAGACAACAAAAAGCCTAAAGGTCTTTCGGCAACTTCAAAGTCCTTGTACAAAGCAGCTCCTATCCCAACCTGCACATCTTTATTTGTATCAAAAAAAGTACTGTTAAAATGATGAATATACTCGACTGACAACTCTTTTATAAATTGTATAGAGCCGATCTTGCCTCTATGAGTGGCATTTGCCTTTATCGTTGCCATGCTATGTTTAGCATCATAAGCCAATCGATGAGAAACAGACCCTCCAAGATACCATCTTCCACCAGCATTCATCTCCAGTCCTAACCTATTGTATATTCTGGTACTATTAGTAACCCTATACCTATAGTTTTCATTGGTATTATAGTCCGAACTAAAAAAGACGCAGCTTTTTTCTTTGAAATAATACTCTGCTTTCACACCTGATAGCGCAGTTAGGTTAGTATACTCTTTATGTATTGGAGCATCTGCAGGCTTATCTTGCGCCTTTAAGCCACAAAACAAGAGAGCGCTAGTTAATGTTAGTATAAATCCTTTAATCATATAAATTTATTCCAAAACAACTCTTTCACAAGCTAATATAGTATTTGAACAAAAAAAAACACGAGACTAAATGATCTCGTGTAGTATTCCTGACCGGAATCAATCCGGCTAAACTTTCTAATTAAGAAAGAAGTGAACTTACGAACGTAGTCGTAGATTCAGCTGGTTTAGCAGCTGCTTTCTTCTTAGGAGCAGCTTTCTTCTTAGGGGCTGCTTTTTTCTTAGCTGCAGGTTTCTTAGCTGCTGCTTTTTTCTTAGGAGCAGCTTTTTTCTTAGCTGCTGCTTTTTTCTTAGGAGCAGCTTTTTTCTTAGCTACTGCTTTTTTCTTAGGAGCAGCTTTTTTCTTAGCTACTACTTTTTTCTTTGGAGCTGCTTTTTTAGCTGCTACTTTTTTCTTAGCTGCAGGTTTTTTCTTTGCTGCTGCTTTTTTTGCCGGCTTTTTTGCTGTTGCCATGTGATCCTCCTTTTTTTAAATTGTTAAAACTAAGTTTAATTATTAAACTAAAAGCACTTCAATAATATAGTATTTTTTTTTAAGTTCCAAATATTTCAATGATTTATCCTCAACTTTTTTGTCTTCAAACCCTCTGAGACAGCTTGTTTACACCATGTTTTCAGCGCGTCACGGACAATTTTTCCGACCTCCTGAAAAAGAACGATGCTCTGTACGCCTTTAAAATTAGACTATACAGAGCATCGTTCTTTTTTTGCTAAAAAAATACCTGCCGGATAAACTTTGCTTCAAATCGCAATTTTTTGGCCAAAAATATTTTTCAACATTTTTGAAATATTTTTTAAATATTGACCTCAATTTGATTTCTCAAGAGGTCTTCGATGGTTTCGCGTTGACGAATAAGCAACACTTTTCCATCCAAAATCATCACTTCGGCAGGTCTGAAACGCGAATTATAATTAGAACTCATACTGAAAGCATACGCTCCAGCATTTCTCATCCCCACTATATCGCCTTCGCTTACTTCTTCCATTTCCATATCCGTCGCAAAGGTATCCGTCTCACAAATGTACCCTACCACATCGTAGGATTTCCTTACCCCTGCTGGGTTTGAGACGTTGAAGATACTATGGTAAGCATCGTATAGCATTGGGCGAATCAAATGATTTAATCCCGTATTTACCCCGACGAAAGTACAAGCCGGAGTCTCTTTTACCACATTTGCCCTCGCAAAAAGAAATCCGCACTCACTTACCAGATATTTCCCTGGTTCAAACCATAATTCCAATTCTTTTCCATACCGTTTACAAAATAAAGCAAACGCTTCTTTCATTTTTCTACCCAGATCTACCACATCCGTCACATAATCTCCCTCTTTATACGCAACTTTAAACCCACTACCAAAGTCCAGAAATTTCAATCCGGTAAACATCATCGCTACCTGGAAAACTACTTCAGCCGCCTGTATAAAGGCATCTGCGCTCTTAAAGTCAGAGCCGCTGTGCACGTGTACTCCGGATATATTGATTTGATATTGATCCGTAAGCGCATAAACTTGTTCCATCTGGTCTATTGATATGCCAAACTTGGAACGTTTATGTCCGGTCATTATTTTTTTATTGCCACCTGCATCTATATGTGGATTGATCCGTATACAGATTGGATAAGTACTTCCGTATTCTTTACCAAAT
>JANYCO010000614.1 GCA_025360235.1 Cytophagales bacterium | reverse complement strand
TCCATTGTTAAATTCAGTATTTAAGTCCGACATAAAAAAATCAAGCTATATTTCTTCCGGAGTAATTATGCTTACCTCTTTGGTCATGACAATTTTCAATATGACGGAAACCCCTCGTTTTGAGTTTCAGAATTACAATCTTGGTTATATTGTGTTCCCTGTAGGCTTGGCATTATCGGCAGGAGTCATTTTCTCTTCCTCCTATGGTGTGCGCACTGCGGCTAAATTAAGTCCCAAAACTATTAGTTATATTTACGCTTCGATCCTGGGGATTGTGATCGTTAAAAAAACTACAGAACTGTTATCCTTTTACAACTAATGCCTCTTATACTAAGCATAGAAACCTCTACTACCGTTTGTTCGGTAGCGCTTCACCAGGGAACAACGCTATTGGCTTCTTCCGAGATTCTAATTGAAAAATCGCATTCCAAATATATAACCGTATTAATCGAAAAGCTTTTTTCACAATCCGGCAAAAATATGACGGACTTAGCCGCGGTTGCGGTATCAAAAGGGCCTGGCTCTTATACCGGACTTCGCATAGGAGTGTCTACCGCCAAAGGAATTTGTTATGCTTTAGAAAAACCCTTAATTGCTATTGACACTTTAAAATCAATGGCCTATAATGTAAATCTTTCTAATGTTCAAAAAGCATTACTTTGCCCTATGATTGATGCGCGGAGAATGGAGGTTTACTGCGCTCTTTATGATAATGAGTTAAACTGCAAAGAAGAAGTAAGTGCTAAAATCGTTGACGAAAACTCTTTCAAAGAAATACTCTCAAAACATCCGATTTTGTTTTTTGGTGATGGCGCTCAGAAATGTAAAAACCTTTTTGGCAATAACAAAAACGCTATTTTTATCGAAAAAATTTATCCCTCTGCTGTTTCGATTGGCGAACTTGCGTGGAAGGCTTTTGCTGAAAAGAACTTTGAAGATGTGGCATATTTTGAACCTTTTTATTTAAAAGACTTTATGCGTTTCGGATCACAGATTTAAGCAGATTTTTGGATTTCGCAGATTTTTGTCAGGAAGATCGGATAGGGATAAATCGAAATTAATTATTAACTTGGTTTTATTAAATTCAACTTTAATTTAATCAGTATGAAAAAAATCCTTTTAAAAATAATTGCACTCACAATTGTTCTTTTATATAGTGGCTACATTGAGGCTGAAACTATTACTGTTTCGGGAACCTATCAAGGGAAAAATATCTATGTGAAAAACAACCCTATACCTAACGACAGCTTGACCTCTTGCACAAGTGAAGTTTTTGTAAATGATATTAAAGTTGTGGCCGATTTCACAAAATATGATTATGAAATAAACCTATCTGGTTTTAAAATTGGAACAAAAATCACCATCAAAATCATTCACAAAAACACCTGCAAGCCTATGATCATAAATCCTCAGGTGATTAAATAGAGTAAACAGAATTAGGGTTTCAACCTCCGGTCTGCCACTTTACCAATTTCAAGACCGCTTTCTTTATCATCTGCGGCTTTGTCCAAGGGATAAAATGATTTTCATCTTTGATTCGGACGATTTCTTTGGAGGCATTAATAAGTTTCTTTTCGACAAAATCTGCATTTTCTTTTGGCACCAACATATCATTATCGCCTTGCAATACAATAGAGGGCACCATAATTTTTTCCCAACCAGGCAGCATCTCAGTGAGTTCAGTTTTTAAAGGCTCGATCTCCTCTCCCGATACTTTAAAAGCCTTTGGCATTAGCCATTTCAATGGCCTTCGATATAGTAATTTCTGATACCAGGTTAGTTTTTCAAGATCTGGGTCTACAGAACCTGCGATAAATAATAATCCTTTAATATTCTCAGGGAAATCAATTGCCATTCTTGCTATAACAGGTCCTCCGTAGGAATGGCCCACAAGAATTACTTTCTTCTTTTCTTTAAGTAATAAAGGTTTCATTACCGCTGCTTGGATTTCCAGCGAGGGCTCAGCTTCTCCAAAATCAGAGTAACCAAATCCAGGCCTGTCAGGAGCAATGATACGGACATACTTTAGTAACGTATCGTCTTTCATGTATTCTTTAAACGCATCCCAACTCCCAGGGGAACCGTGTATAAAGATTACTGCAGGCAGACTATCATTTCCACATTCTACATAGTGAATCG